>NZ_JBHWHH010000358.1:0-1082 GCF_042732555.1 Nocardia sp. NPDC059764 | reverse complement strand
GTCGCCCCGGCGGGTTCGGCCGGGACGGTCCTGGTCACCGCCACCACCGTCGGCGGCACCAGCAACGGCGTCGCCTACACCTACGTCGCGGTTCCTGCCCTGACCGCCATCGTTCCCAGTTCAGGGCCGGTCGCAGGTGGGACGACTGTCGTGCTCACCGGCACCGCTCTCACGGGTGCGACCGCGGTGAGTTTCGGTGGCACACCAGCGACCTCGTTCGCTGTCGACTCCGCCACCCAGATCACGGCAGTGACCCCGGCTGGGCCGGCGGGGACCGTGCTGGTCACCGTCACCACGGCGGGTGGTACCGGTAATGGTGTCTCCTTCACCTATGCCGCAGTGCCGACTTTGACGACGGTGGTGCCCAACGCTGGGCCGGTGACCGGCGGATCCACCGCCACCCTGACCGGAACGGGCCTCTCAGGAGCCACAGGGGTCAGTTTCGGAGGTGTGCCGGCCTCGTTCGCTGTCGACTCCGCCACCCAGATCACCGCGGTTGTCCCGGCCGGGCCGGCGGGAACCGTGCTGGTCACCGCCACCACGGCGGGCGGCACCAGCAACGGTGTCGCCTACACCTACGTCGCGGTTCCTACCCTGATCACGGCGGTACCGAACGTGGGACCGGTCGCCGGCGGGACGACCGTCGTACTCACCGGCACGGACCTCACCGGTGCCACCGCGGTGAGTTTCGGTGGCATAGCGGCAACCTCCTTCACGGTTGATTCCGCAACCCAGATCACGGCAGTGACCCCGGCCGGATCGGCGGGGACCGCGCTGGTCACCGTCACCACCGCAGGGGGAACGGTCGATGGTGTCTCCTTCATCTATGTCGCGGTACCCACCCTGATCGCGGCGGTACCGAACGTGGGACCGGTCGCAGGTGGGACGACCGTCGTGCTGACCGGGACGGACCTCACCGGTGCCACCGCGGTGAGTTTCGGTGGCACACCGGCAACCTCGTTCAGTGTCGACTCCGCAATCCAGATCACCGCCGTCGCCCCGGCGGAGGCGGCCGGGACGGTGCAGATCACCGCCACGACCGGGGGTGGCACCAGCAACGGCGTCGCCTTCACCTATATCTG
>NZ_JBHWHH010000357.1:0-1186 GCF_042732555.1 Nocardia sp. NPDC059764 | reverse complement strand
GAACCAGCCGAGCTCGGCCTCCCGCTCGGCGGTGAACGCCTCGTCGAAGGCCCGCAGCACCGCCGCCTCCTTGGCCTGGATCCGGTTGGCGGCGGCGTAGACCCGGGCCCGGTAGCCGCCGAAGTAGAGGCTGCCGAGCACGTCGATGCCGAGTTCGAGATCCGGGCCGCGGTCGGTGGGCGCGCACTCGGCGATCCCGTCGCGTACCCGCAGTGCGAAGGTGCCGCCCGCGTCGCGGAACGGATCGTCCACGGCCAGCACCACATCCAGGTCCCGCTGATACGTGCGCGCGGTCAGGGCGGCGGGCACGTCCATGAGGCGGGTCCACAGCGTGTCGTGGCGGCCGACGACCTCGATCAGACGCGGATCGGTGACCAGGAACGGGAGCGGATCCCCGTCGTAGGTGCTCGCCTTGATGTCGTGCACCAGGTCCATGCTCAACAGCACCCGCCACAGCGCGATGTGGGCTTCCGGTGTGACGGTGCGCATTTCGCGGACGGTGGCGGTGTTCTTGTAGTCGTGCCAGGAGCGGCGCAGGATGGCGTACCCGTCCGGGTGGATCAGGAAGAACTGCGGCGCGCCGTCCTCGTTCTGCACCGATTCCGCGAAGAACCGCTGCTGCCACCGGGCTTCGGGACGCACCTGCGCACCGGGCGTGAGTCGTCGCCAGCGGTCGTAGATCTCCGGCAGGACCTGCTCGGCCTCGGCCAGTGACGCGACCCGCACGCCGCCGGGATCCGGTGTGGTGGGCCGGAATTCGGCGGTGCGCCCGCGGATCGAGAGGTCGATCTCCTGGATCGAGGGCCCGTAGCCGAAACGGCCGTAGATGCCGCCCTCGCTGACGGTGAAGATGGTGAGCGGCAGGCCCTCGGCCTCGATGCGCTCGTGCAGCGCGGTGTAGAGCGCCCGCAGAATGCCGCGCCGCCGATGCGTGGGCGCGACCGCGACGCCGGTGACGCCACTGGCCTGGACGGTCCGCGGACCCGGCACCGTGACGGTCATGACGCGGTCGTTGACGTGCCCGACGAGACGATCGCCGTCGACGGCGACCAGGGCTCGTTCGGTGGGGAAGACCTGCGGCCCGAACTCGACGTCCGCCGGACCGCCACGCATGCCGAAGCCCATGTCCATCAGCTGGACGAGTTCCGGCCGTTCCTCAGCTCGTGCCGAACGCACGGTAATGCCA
>NZ_JBHWHH010000356.1:0-1196 GCF_042732555.1 Nocardia sp. NPDC059764 | reverse complement strand
GCCGCCCTGCGCTGACGAACGTAGAACGAAAGGCCCCGTACCGATCGGCGGATTCGGTGCGGGGCCTTTCATTGTCACGATTACTTCGCGGTGTCCGGTGGCGGGACGAGGGTGCGGAGTTCGACGGCGGTGAACGAGTCGCCGACGAGGCCGTTTTCCCACACGGGTGCCCAGGTGCCGTCTCGGTATTGGAGCCAGCGGGCAGGCTGTTCAATGCTGAGTAAGGCGAGGGTTTGCTCGAGATCCACCGGATCGACCTCCGTGTGAATGGGGTTGGTGCCCATGGCATTCACTGCCGTGGGGAATCGCCGGTCCAGATGTTCCAGCCGAGGGGCGGGCGGGTCATGCGCTGAATCGCGGACTCGTAGAACGATTTTGCTGGGCAGTCGTCGTCGCAGTCGCTATGCGGTTCGAATGCGCGTTTCGCGGCCGCGAGGGTGGCGGGCGTGCGGCGCGGGCGGGTGTGCGGGGCGTTCATCGGCCGCGCACCGGCCGCCGATCGCGATGATGCCGGACGGGATGTGCCAATGACATTCCGTGGTCGATCCGTTCACCCGTCAGCGTGAGGAATTGTCCGTTATGTCTTTGTCTTGCTTTGGTTTCGTCGGTCTGCCCCGTGTCGACTGCGGTGCAGGCTGCGAGAGGGAGCATGACGAGCATTGTGAACGAGATCAAAAGCCAAGCGTCCCAAGGCATGACAACTCCGGCTGCGAGTTCGAATGGGTACTCCGCGCGGCGGTTGAAGTAGCGCCGACGTGGTTGGAATGGATTAAGTAGACACCCGATCGCGCCAATTGCGGTACGGGAAATGGCCGACTCATGAAAAGATGTGTGCGTCTCGGCTCGAGACGGTGCGCACTGAGACGAACCGGATAGCGAGGCTAAGAAATGTCCACTGTCACCCGTAGGGCGTTGGGTAAGTTTCTCCGGGAGATTCGTGAAGGAGCCGGCAAGAGTCTGCTGTCAGCGGGGCTGGCTGTGGAGACCTCGAAGCACACGATTGCGCGGCTGGAGGACGGAATCCCGACGAGGATGATCACGGCCCAGATAGAAGGGCTTCTCGATTGGGACTGCCCCCGGTTTGGTTGATTCCTGATCTGTGAGGACTTGGTCCTCGCTGAGAGGATGTCCACCATGCCGAAGCCGTATCCGGAGGAGTTCCGCCGCGATGTCGTCGCGGTCGCCCGCAAGGGCAA
>NZ_JBHWHH010000355.1:0-1247 GCF_042732555.1 Nocardia sp. NPDC059764 | reverse complement strand
CGACAGCGGCGCGGACCTCCCGGTCCGCGCCGCTGTCGTATCGGTGCGCTGTCGTGTCGCGCCGATCCATGTCCTGGCGGCCCCCGAATAACCAAACATGGAGGGCGCGAACAGATATGGCCTGAACGATCCGCGGACGCGGCTCGAGGCGATCGTGCGCGGTGTGGCAGCCACCGGTGCGGAAGCGATCATCACCGACGGCGGCAGCGAGATAGCGGTTGTCATCTCGGTCGCCGATTACGAGCGACTGCACGAGCACGCCGACAGGGTTGATGCCCAGCGTCTAGTTTCGGGGCCGCAGGCCTTCGAGGACGGGCTCGACCAGGGTCGGGACGTCGAGTAGCTCGCCCGCGCCGAGGAGGAAGCGGAGGTAGACCGGGCCGTAGAGCATGTTGGTCATGGTCAGGAGGGGGAGGTCGTCGCGGATCTGGCCGGCGCGCATGGCGGTTTCGAGGCGGCGGCCGGCCATGCGGGTGCGGGGTTCGATGAACGTTTCGCGGACCATCTGGAGGAGTTTCGGGTCGTTCTGGGCCTCGGCGATGACACCGCGGTAGACGCAGCCGGCGTCGCCGGCGAGCATGCGTGACAAGGCGGTGATCTGGGTGGTCAGGTCGGCGGCGATGTCGCCGGTGTCGGGGAAGTCGGTGGCGGAACCGACCTGGTCGTTGATGGCCTCGAGGGCGATCGCGCCCTTGGAGGGCCACCAGCGGTAGATGGTCTGCTTGCCGACGCCCGCGTGGGAGGCGATGGCCTCGATGGTGAGCTTGCC
Organism: Nocardia sp. NPDC059764; assembly: GCF_042732555.1. Lineage (NCBI taxonomy): Bacteria > Bacillati > Actinomycetota > Actinomycetes > Mycobacteriales > Nocardiaceae > Nocardia > Nocardia sp. NPDC059764. Next base: position 478 of record NZ_JBHWHH010000355.1, on the reverse strand, counting down.
GTAGCCGTTGCGCACGGCGAGTTCGAAGGTGGCGTCGAGGATCGCCTGATGGGACTTGGCGCTGCGCAGTTCGGGGTTGGGCGGCTGGGGCATGGGTTCAGCATACTCCGGAAACGAGACGGTACGTCTCGTCTTGACAGCGTTTCGGCGGCGGGCTAACGTACTTCATGAGACGAGACGGACCGTCTCGCCAGAGAATGGGAACACGGTCGCTAGGAGCGAACAATGACCACCACCATCACCCCCGCCGCTGTCGTCGCCACCCCCGCCGCCATGCCGTCGGTGCACCGGCGCGCGCTGATCACCTGGCTGGCCGTGTACCCGACCATCACCCTCGCGCTGGCCTTGCTCGGCCCCGAGATGGGCGGGCTGCCAGTCTTCGTGAAGACGCTGATCCTGACCGTGATCGTGGTTCCGGTCTCGGCGTACCTGCTGGTTCCGCTGCTGATGAAGGCCAACCAGCGGCTGACGGTGTGGG
>NZ_JBHWHH010000354.1:0-1295 GCF_042732555.1 Nocardia sp. NPDC059764 | reverse complement strand
GGGGGCCCGGGGCCCCGCGCCCCCCCCGTTGTGGGGCGCGCCCCCGGCGGCCCCCGCCGCGCCGGCCGACCCCGCCCGGGCCCCCCCCCCCGGGGGGGGGGCCCCCGCGGCGGCGGCAGTTGCGGACGATTCGCCCGAGGCGCCCGCAGCTGCCTCGGACGAATCGGTAGCCGCCGCTGACGATTCGGCCGCCGACGAGCCGCTGATCGTGACCGAGGGTGCCCCGGCCGTCGCGGCCGACGCCGACGAGTCCGCGGACACCGACGAGGACGAGCCGGACACCAAGCGCGACTTGCCGATGATGCTGCTCGGCGCGGCCGCGACGCTGTGCCTGATCGCGCTGACCGCCAGCCTGGTCTTCTGGATCCCCGCGCACAACACCGCGAGCAAGGACGAGCAGCTGCGCGCGGACTACACCCAGACCGCCAAGCAGGCCGTCCTGAACATCACCACCATCAAGGTGGACAGCGTCAAGGACGACATCAACCGCGTGCTGTCGGTGGCGTCGGGTCAGCTCAAGGACGAGTACTCCTCGCGCAGTGACGCTTACGCCGACGTCATCAAGCAGGCGAACGTGAAGGCCAGCGGCCAAGTGGTGGAGACCGCCGTCGAGTCCTACGACGACAACTCCGCGCAGATCCTGGTGGCCGCCAAGCAGAACCTCACCAACGCCGGCTCGGATCAGCCGCAGCAGCGCGTCTACCGATTCCGGGTGACGATCGTCCACGACGGCGACCAGTTCACCGCGGCGAAGCTGGAGTTCGTCTCATGAGCAAGAAGAACATCCGGGTCTCGATCACCGCGGCCGTCATGGTGGCCATGCTCGCCGCCGCCGGCTGGTTCGGCTACGACACCTGGCACCTGAAGCAGCTCGACCACGCCCGCACCGATTCCGTGGCCACGGCCCGCAAGACGGTCGAGGGCATGTTCAGCTACGACTTCAACTCCGTCGACAAGGCCCTCCCCAAGGTCGCCGACAACCTCACCGGCGGCTTCAAGGACGACTACCTCAAGCTCGTCAACGAATCCATCGCCCCCGGGGCCAAGGAGAAGCAGCTCACCGTCATCGCCTCCACCCAGGCCGGCGGCGTCATCGACGTCGACACCAAGCATGCCAAGGTGATGCTCTTCCTCAACCAGATGACCACCAGCAAGGACAACCCCAAGGCCACCGCGAGCGGCAGCCGGGTCCGGGTCGACCTGGAAAAGAGCGGCGACCACTGGCTCGTCTCCGAGGTCACCCCGATCTGACGAACACAGTGTGTAAGGCCGTGGCGCGCGGGATAACCCAGCGC
>NZ_JBHWHH010000353.1:0-1422 GCF_042732555.1 Nocardia sp. NPDC059764 | reverse complement strand
CTGTTATCGGGTGGCGGTTACAGGCCGCCGGTGATGAGCAGTCTGTTTATCGTGGGGGTGGCGTTGGGTTTGGGTTTGGGTTGGACCACGTCCAGGGTGGATTTGTCTTTGATCCAGTTGGAGATCGTCTGCCAGTACGTGTCGCCGTAGGTGGATTTGTACAGGGCTCCGACTCCGGCGACCATCGGTGCGGCGAAGGACGAACCGCTGGCTTTGACGAATCCGCCGCCGATCGCGGGGAAGGGGATTTCGATTTCACGGCCGGGTGCGTACAGCTGGACGCAGGGTCCCCAGTCCGAGCTCTGTGCTGCGCGGTCCTCGCTGTCGGTGTGCGCGACCGCCACCACGCCGGCCGCGTCGGCGGGGGAGCCGAGGCAGGCGTCGGCGTTGCGACCAGCCCGGGACGGCACCGATCCAGAAAAGTGAATGATGCATGTTTCACTCAAGTATGGTCGGGTCACACGGTGTCGTGGCCGACGCAGCGCCGCCGTACTTCCGCCGCTGGATCCGCTTCTCGCAGTATATATTCGGTGATCGCCGAGCTTTCAGACCCTGGCCTTCGTGGCATATCGGGCGTAGTGAGAGACAATCGATCATGCGCACTTCCACGGTCGTAGTGCTGGCAATCGCCGCCGCGGTGCTGGTCGCCACGGGCGCGTCCTCGCTGTATTGGGTGATCTGGGCCGCTCTGGTCGTTGCGGCGACCGCGCTGTGGATGGTCCGGCGATGATGACCATCGAGCAGTTCATCGACCGGCGACTCGAGCAGCAGCAGGAAGCCGCGGAGTTCGCGCTGCAACTGGAGCACGACTTCCGCGACTCCGGCCGCGAGATCGAATACCAGTGGGTTCGTCTCGTGCGACCCAAACACAGTCGCACCGCCCCGTCGGCGGTATTCGTGCCGGGAGTGCTGACGCCGAAACAGACGCTGCGGCACGTGGCCGTGCTGCGGTTGATCTTCGGCGAGCACGCGCCGGATGAGCACCATCGGTGTTCGGTCTGCCGTGACTCCGGGAGCTCCGGCGACCATGACACGACGGCTTGGCCGTGCCCGACCGTGCGCGAGATGGCGGCCCTCTGGTCCGACCACCGTGACTACCGCGCCGAGTGGGCGATCGATCGGCGTTGATCTATCTCGTCTGCGCGACCAGGGCTGATTCGTTGATACTGGCGAGCACCGCATACACTCTCCGGTATGCGGATGTTCCTGGATATCCTCCTAGTTATCACCAGCGTGCTGCTGGTGCTGCTGGTGCTGTTGCACCGCGCCAAGGGCGGAGGTCTGTCCAGCCTCTTCGGTGGTGGAGTGCAGTCGAGCCTGTCGGGTTCCACTGTCGTCGAGAAGAACCTCGACCGGATCACCATCTTCCTCGGCGTGATCTGGCTGATCTCCATTCTGGGGATCGGCCTCGAAATCAAGTTC
>NZ_JBHWHH010000352.1:0-1449 GCF_042732555.1 Nocardia sp. NPDC059764 | reverse complement strand
GCACCGGGGCGGCGCGACCGGGCGCGGCCCCGGTGCGATCGGCATCCCCGGCGAATGATGTTCGCCCCGTTGGTCTTCCGGCGCATCCCGGCAGCGCGGCACCCGCGACCCCGGTCGCGGGTCCGGCGGCCGGCTCTGCCCGGTCGGCGGCCACCGCTCGTGCCGTGTCGGCGTCGCGTCCGTCGAACCCCAATGCCACACAGTCGAGTTCGGTATCACGACAGGCGTTCCCGCCCCGCTCGTACGGCTCTCCCGGCATCCCGCCGGGGTCGGGAGCCGTCCGTCCGCCGCGGGGTGCGTGGTGAGCGCCCCCGCGCTGGTGCTGGTCGCCCACGGCACCCGCAGCGCGCGCGGTGTGGAGATGATCGCCGAGCTGGCCGAGGCGGTCGCGCGGGAGCTGGGCGCCTCGGCGCTCGCACACGCGGCCCGGCTGTCCGGGACAGGTGCCGGTGCCGATTTCGGGGCCGCATCGGCATCGTTGCGTGAAGTGGCGATCACGGCCGCGCCGCAGGTGCGGACCGCGTTCGTGGATGTGCTGGGCCCGTCCCCGGCCGAGGTGTTGCGGGATCTGGATCCGGTTCCCGCCGTGGTGGTTCCGGCCTTCCTGGCCTCGGGCTTCCACGTGTATCAGGATGTGCCGCGAGAGGTGGCCGCGAGTGCGCACGACGCGGTCGCGGTCACCCAGGCCATGGGTCCGGACCCGGCGCTGGCCGAGGTCATGCACCTGCGGCTGCGTGCGGCGGGCTGGCGGCCGGGGGACGCGGTGGTCTTCGCCGCCGCGGGCTCCTCGGACGCCCGGGCGCGCCAGGATGTGCAGCGCGCCGCCAATCTGCTCTCCGAGCGGGTCGGCACGCCGGCCCATCTGGCCTACATCGCCACCGGCGAGCCCAAGGTCCCCGATGTGGTGGCCCGGGTCCGGGCCGCGGGCGCGCGCCGGGTCTTCGTGGCCTCGTACCTGCTCGCGCACGGCCTGTTCCATCAGCGCCTGCACGAGGCGGGCGCGGACGGCGTCGCCGAGCCGATCGGCGTGCACCCGTCCGTGGTGCGCCTGCTCGCCGATCGCTATTACGCGGCCGTCGAATCCTTGACGGCCGACACCTCGGCGGCCGACGTCCGAGTTGCCTGATCGGTCCCTTCCGTCCCGTGGGGATTAGGGGTTCTGCCCTAATTCCCACGCCGAATTCCCGTACCGCTTGGTGATTTTCGGATTCGCGTGGCAACCTTTACCGCAATTCGGTAAAGACTCTGGAGGATTCCCACGTGAAGAAGCTTGTCGTCGCCGCAGTGATCGCGGGCGGTATCGCCGGCCCGGCCGCCACCGCCGCCGCCGATTTCCCCACGATCTACGACCCGTGGGCGGCCTGCATCCGGTCGGGCCAGACGGTCGAGCAGTGCGAGGCGCTGGTCAACGGCACTCAGCCGTCCGACCAGGGCGCGGGCTTCGGATGG
>NZ_JBHWHH010000351.1:0-1709 GCF_042732555.1 Nocardia sp. NPDC059764 | reverse complement strand
AAAAGCACAAGTCCACTTTTGCTATCCACGACTTTCTCTGCATACCTGCGGGTTTGTGTCGGCGAGTGGTCGATCCTGTTCGCTCACGTCTCAGAGCTCACAGCTGTGATGTAAAGTGCCCAGCGTCGCTACGAGAAAAGAATTTGTAACGAGTAACACAGTGGCAACAATGTGGCGACAAACTCAACCGGGGAATCCGCAAGGGTCCCTTTTCAACCTCGGTGGTCGAGGTTGATCGCAAGAACCTGATGAGGGGAAGTATGAGCGAGAACCGCACCCACGGTGTGCGTGCCGCGGCCCGTTTTGCGGGCATCGGCGCGGCCGCGGCCGTGGCCATCGGCCTTTTTTCCACTGGTGCCGCTAACGCTGACACCTTCGTGCCGTTGCCGGACGGCCAGAAGGTGAACCCGGCGGGCACCGTCACCATTACCCGGACGGGCGAGCACGCCATCGTGTCGCCGTCGCTCGCTGCCAACGGTGCCGGCCGTGTGGTGTGGGTGAGCGGCGCCGCCTCCGCGGTGGTCACCGAAACCCCCGAGGGCACAGTCGGTCCGAACAACGGCCCGGTCGGTATCCCCGGCAGCAACAACTCGTCCACCCACGGCACCTCGCAGATCAACACCGGCTACATCGTCGGCTGCCAGATCTCCATCGGTGAGGACGCGATCTCTGCCGGTGTGTCCGGAAGCATCAACCTCGACAGCGCGAGCATCGGTGGTTCGATCGGCGTCAACCTCGGCCCCGGCCAGGTGGCGTTCGTCCAGATCGACTACAAGGACATCACCAAGGCGGGTACCTACTCGGTCGAGTACCGGGACGCCGAGATCCAGATCCAGGGCTGCGCGGGCTACGCCCAGGCGCGTGCGTACACGGTCGTCGAGGTCATCGGCGATCACTACTCCAAGACCACCCTCTACGGCCAGCCGTTCAGCATCGGCTAAGTGGTCTCCGCCCGCCAAATCCTTTCTCGCGCAAGCGAACCAAATCTGAGGGACAACCAGATATGAACATCCGTAAGACAATGGCGCGGGTGGCCGGTGTCGGTGCCGTCGCCACCGCGGCCCTTGGCCTGTTCTCCACCGGTGCGGCCAATGCCGACACCTTCGTGCCGCTGCCGGGCGGCGAGCTCACCCAGACCCTGTCCGACGGCACCGTCGTCACGGTGAAGCTGGTCGGCGAGTCCGCCAACATCAGCCCGTCGCTGGGTGCCACCCCCGTGCACCGCAACGCCTGGGTCTCGGCGTCGGCGCAGGTCAACATCTCCGGCGACACCACCGCCACCGGCGGCAAGATCTACCCCGGTTATGTCGTGGGTTGCCAGGTCACCATCGACGGCGGCGGCGTCAGCGGTGGTGCGGAAGGCGGTGCGAGCTGGGACAGCAGTGGCAACGCCACCCCGACCGGCGGCGTGAACTCCGGCGCCAACCTGACCCTGGGTCCGGGTCAGGCCAAGTCGTTCTACATCCTCGACCTCGAGATGCCGGACGACTTCGGCCACGAAATCCACAAGAAGCGCAACGCTTTCAGTGGCACCAGCGGTTCGGTCACCTGGTCGGACGAGACCATCGGCCTGAACGGCTGTGGCGGTTACGCCCAGGCGCGCGCCTTCGTGAGCGTCGAGGTCGAGACCGACAACGTGATCAGCTGGGTCACCCTGTGGGGCCAGCCCTTCAGCCTCGGCTGATCCACACCCCGGTGTAATCCGAACG
>NZ_JBHWHH010000350.1:0-1872 GCF_042732555.1 Nocardia sp. NPDC059764 | reverse complement strand
ACCGCGATATCGCTCAGAAGCAGTACGGGAACTTGCACTTGCCCGGCTCGTTCGGCCCGAAGATCGCCGTGATCAAACCGTTGATCACCACGTCCGCGGCCGCGGACCCCGTGCTGATCGCCACGTCCTGCACACCCGCGACCGCTTCGGGCTGTGCGGCCTGCGCCGTCGCGGTCGCGGGCGCGCCGATCAGCACGCCTGCCGCGAGAACCACCAGAGACTTCCGAATCATGTTCCTACCCTTTCGCCCGACCTGTCGTCGACAGTAGGAATCCGGGTTCGCGGGGTCCATCGGACGAATGTCCTATTTCTTGCCGATAGAGGGCCCGTGCCGGTCACAGGGATGTGTGCCGGGCCAACTCGACGCGTTTGCTGACGCCGAGCTTCGGAAAAGCCCGGTACAGGTGGTGGCTCACGGTTTTCGGGCTGATGAACAGCTTGGCCGCGATCTCCTTGTTCGTCGCACCGGCCGCGGCGAGCCGGACCACCTGCAGCTCCTGCGGCGTCAACGCGGCGGTCTCCGCCGCCGGGGGAGTCTCCGGCCGTTGCGCCAGATCACCCGCTGCGCGTAATTCGTTGCGGGCATGCGCCGCCCACGGAATCGCGCCGAGCCGATCGAAGGTCTCGACCGCGGCGCGGAGCTGCGTCCGGGCCTCGCCGGTGCTGCGTTCGCGGCGCAGCCACTCGCCGTAGAGCAGCGCCGTACGGGCGTGGTCGTACCAGAGTCCCTCGGCGGCCAGCAGTTTCAGCGCCCGCGCGTAGGCGTCGCCGTCGGAGTGCAGCATGGCCTGACAGCGCACCGAGATCGCTTCGGCGAAAGGCGAACCCAGTGCTGCCGACCACCGATCGATCTCCTCCACCGCAAGCGTCGCCCGTTCGGGCCGGCGTGCGCGCACCGCTGCCTCCACCAGATCGCGCAGCAGGTGCAGCCATTGGCCGCGGATCCGGTTCGGAATACGGTGCAGGGTGTCGAGGCGGTCCAACGCCGGTTCGTAGCGCCCGTGTCCGAGATCGATCAGGGCCCGCGCCCATTCGTGGTTGACGTAGTTGATGAAATTGTCCTGCCCGTGCGGTTGGCGCGGGTGATCGAGCAGTTCCAGGCAGCGCAACTCATCACCGCGAATCCCGGCGATGAGCGCGAGATAGCCCTCGCCGAAGCCGATCTCGCCCAGCTGACCGATGTCCCGCGACACCCGTACGGCGTGCGCCACCTTCTCCTCGGCCTCCCACAGTCGGCCCAGCATCAGATCCGCCGCACCGGCGTAGATGGCTCCAGTCGCGAACCGCCCGACCTGGCCATGACACTGGGCGGTGCCCGAGAACCGCTGCGCCAGCGTATGGGCGTCCTCGAGATCGCCGATCAGCATGGCCTGCCCGGTCGCGGCCAGCATCAGCGCCGGATCGTCGGAACGATGGCTCTCGGCGATGGTGGCCCGGATCTGCGTGACGCCCTCGGCGAGCTCGCCGGAGTGCAAATTCAGTGCTCCGTCGAGCGCGCGGAGGAACGACGACCGCTGTTCGGGCGGCAGGCGCAACTCTGCCAGGCGGGTGCGCGCGTGGTGGGCGGTCGCGGGATCACCCAGCACCCAGGACGAGCGGGCCGCCTCCATGAACAGTGGTCCGGCGCGCTCGGGTTCGATGGCGGCCACCTCCTCGGCCGCCGCGAACAGCGAATCCCGCGACCTGCGCAGGTCGCCCTGTTCGAACGCGATCAGCGCCTTCACCCAGCCCAGCCGCGCCCGCTCGTCCGGAGCCAGCGGCAGCTGCCCGGCCGACCGGCCCAGTTCGGCGGCACGCTGATAGGCGCCCGCGGCGGCGGCCCACTCGATCGCCAGAACTATTCGGCGGTTACGGTTTTCGAGATCCGTGGTC
>NZ_JBHWHH010000349.1:0-1957 GCF_042732555.1 Nocardia sp. NPDC059764 | reverse complement strand
GTGGTGTGCCCCTCGGCGTGTCCGGGGTGTTCAGGTGTCGAGGCGGACCGTGGTCGCGGACTCGTCGGGGCGGGCGGCGTGTTCGGCCAGGGCGCGGGCGGCGGCATTCAGGCGGGCGCGGGCCTCGGTGTCGGTGACCGATCCGTCCGGTCCGACGGCGCTCTGCAGAACCGTGATTCGGCCGCAGGCCGCCTCGACCAGTTCGGCCCCCACATAGCCGAGCACCGTGCGCAGCGTCGCCACCGCCGCCTCGCCGCGGCCCTCGTAGGCGACGTTCACATAGGCGACCGGCTTGTCGCTGAGATCGGCATTGCCGACCGTCCACTCCAGCAGGTTCTTCAGGCTGCCGGGGATCATGCCCGCGTATTCGGGGGTGCAGAACAGCACCGCGTCGACCTCGGCGAGCTGCCGGTGCAGGGCCTCGACCACGGGCGGTTCGGGATCGGCGCCGGGCACGAAGGCGGGCAGGTCGAGCAGGCCCCCGTACCGGACAGCCACGAAATCGGATCCGGCGTCGGCCGCTATGGTGCGCAGCGCGGCGGTATTGGTCGAGGCCTCACGGGTGCTGCCGGAGACCAGCAGGATGCGTGGAATGGTCACGGCTTCGGCAACCCGCGGCGGGGCGGGAGTATTTCGGGTGATCTGGACGGTTGTCTCATATGCGCCGTCCCACCGACTGGGAGTTGTTGTGACAACAGGTGTCGTCATCTCGCATAGTGGGTATGGTTTCGATCAGCCGGACTGTCCGGGACAGCTGATGCCCCTTGGATCCGGTTGCGCGACAACTGCATAACGCGAGTTAGTGCGAGAAGGGCAGGCAACGATGACTGCGAACGCCAACCGCTTCGATGAGGCGGCGGTCGGTGCGTTCGGACCCGGCAGACTGCTGGGCGCCGAACCGATGACGGCGAGACTGCTGCCCGGACTGAAACTGCCCGCGCGCGCCTGGCGCATCAGCTACACCTCGACCACCGCCATCGGAGCTCCGACGCAGGTCAGCGGCACCGTCCTGGTTCCGAACACGCCGTGGCGCGGTCCCGGCCCCCGCCCGCTCGTCGGCTACGCGGTCGGCACCCAAGGTCTGGCGAGCACGGTCGCCGCCGCCTCCTGGCAGCTGCGCTTCGGCGTCGAATACGAGTCGGTCTTCCTGCGTGTCGCCTTGAATCGCGGCTGGGCCCTGGCCGTCACCGACTATCCCGGACTCGGCAATCCCGGCCTGCACCCGTACGTCATGGGCCGCGCCCTCGGCCCGGCTGTCCTGGACAGTATTCGCGCCGCGCGGCACGTGACCGGAGCGGACCTGGATCCCGACGGTCCGGTCGGTATCTACGGTTACTCCGAGGGCGGCAATGCTGCGGGCTGGGCCCTGCAGCTGGCGCCCACCTACGCCCCCGAGCTGCGGGTCGCGGGCGGCGCGGTCGGCTCGGCCCCCGCCGACATGCTCGACATGGTGAGGTTCCTGGACGGCACGCCCGCGGCGTTCCTCCTCTTCTACGGTGTCCTCGGCATCGAGGCCGCCTACCCGGAACTGAATGTCCTGCGGCACCTCAACACCCAGGGCCGCGCCCTGGCCACGCTGTTCCGCCGCACCCACATCGCCGCCGCCGGTCTGCTCGGTGTCGGCGCGGGCCTGCTGGTCCCGACCCGCGTCTCCACCTACTGCCACCGCCTGCCCTTCGAGGTGCCCGAGGTGAAGGCCCGGCTGCTGGAGAACCGGCTCGGCGGAATCGTGCCCACCGCACCGGTGCTGGTCGCGGGCGGCACCGCCGAGCAGGTCATCCCGTATCCGCAGGCGATGCGGCTGGCGGAGGACTGGACCGCCCTCGGCGCGGACGTCACCATGCGAACCCTGAAGGGCCGCGAGCACATCGGCGGCGCGATGGCCTTCGCCGGACCGGCCATGCGCTTCCTGTCCGAGCGGCTCGCCGAAGACGCCGCCGCACCCGCGCTGCAACTG
>NZ_JBHWHH010000348.1:0-1962 GCF_042732555.1 Nocardia sp. NPDC059764 | reverse complement strand
AAGCCTCCTGCGGCTCGGTGCGCACGGCGTTCAGCGCACGGCGGGCGGGAGCTGGGGGCGATTGCCCGTCGGCAGCGCTCCGGGCGACTCCGGGCCGAGGAGCGCGCCCGCGTGACGGCGGAGCTCCCCCACGACGTGCAGGCGACGTTCCAGTTCGGCGGCCCGTTCGGTGCGACGCGCGGCCTCCACGTTGGCGGCCTCCTGGGCGGCGCGCAGGGACTCGTCGATCGAGCGCAGGGTGCGGTCGGCGATAGCGGTGAAATGGTCGCGCAGCAACCGGTGGATGCGGTGCAGGCGGTCCTTGGTCTCCTTGCCGCTGTGGAAGGCGATATCGTCGAGGTAGCGGCGCACCGCCATCTTGGCGTCGGCGCGGCGCTTCGCCAGGCGGGCCTTCTTGTCGTCGCTGAACGCCTTGCCGCCCAGCAGGACTCCCGCGCCCAGCGACAGCGGATTGATCAGCGCCATCCCCGCCATGGTGCCGACCATTCCCGCCATGATCACGCCGCCGTACGAGCCGCGCACACCCACCAGCAGCTTGTGACTCAAACCCAGATCCGGTTCCAGATCGGCGAGGGTGCAGGACCCGGTGCGGGAGTCGTCGTCGAGGGTGTCGCGGACCTCGGGCAGATCCACCGCGCCCAGATCGGTGAAGTGGGTGGCGACCCGCTCGGCCAGTTTCACCGCCCGGGTGCCGGTCCACACCAGGTTGTCGCCGACCGCGGAACCGACGGTGGCCGTGAGCCATTCGTCCATGCTGTCCCAGTGCTTGCCGGGATCGTGGTCGTCGATCCAGTCCTCGGCGGTGCGGGAGATGTCCCGCAGCCGGTTGCGCAGATCGTGGTCGATATCGCCCGCCAGATCGGTGATGCCGTCGCCGAGGGTCTGCTGCCAGGCCGCGGTGTGGCGGTGCAGCTTCTCGGCCTCGGCCTTGGCGGCGTGCAGTTCCCGGATGGCGGCCGCACCGCGCGCCGGGTCCCGCAACGCGACCAGTTCGCTGCCCAGCGCCAGCGCGAGATGCTCGGTGGCGGAGGAGATGTCGAGCGCGACCGCGCGTTGCATGGCCGCCTGATCCCGCGCCACCACTTGCTCCCGCAGGAACTGGAAGACCAGGCCGAACCCGGACTCGCGGCCGAGCCCCTCGTCCTGCAGGCGCATGGCGTGGGAGCGCAGCACCGCCGAGACCGGCAGCATCGGCATCTCGATCTCATTGGCACGCAGGTGCTTCCGGTTCGCCTCGAACACCTGCCGCCAGTGCGGGTACAGGTCGATCTTGGTGACCAGCACCGCGACGGCCGGGCACAACTCCCGCACCTGCCGCAGGAAGTCCACCTCGGGATCGGTCAGCTCGGCGGAGGCGTCGGTGAGCACCAGCACGGCGTCCGCCGCCGGAGCCTGCGCGAGAACGCCTGCCGCGCCGGTGGTTCCGTGCGCGCCCAGTCCGGGCGTGTCGACCACCACGATGCCGTCGGCGAGCAGTTGGCTCGGGGCCTCGAGTTCGAGGCGAAGCACGGCACGACCTTGGGGGCTGCGGGCGGTGAGCGCGGGAACGGCCTCGAACGGCACCGCCTCCCGGGTGTTCTCGCCGCCGTCCGCGACCACCGTCGCGCGCGGTTGCGGACCGTAGGACAGGACGATGGTGACCGCGGTGGCGATATCGTCGGCGACCGGGCAGACATCCAGATTGACCAGCGCGTTGACGAACCGGCTCTTGCCCTGATTCCCCAAGCCCGCCACCAGGATCCGGCGGCGCGGATCGCGCACCTTGCCCGCGACCGTCTCCAGCCGGGCGACCAGGTCGCCGCGTTCCGCGGCCCGCGCCACCGCGATGGTCTCCGAGACCATCGTCAGCAGCGGATTCGCCGCCACCATGCCTGTCACAGCTTGCTCACCGACCCGCTCCAGCCGTCCGTGTTCCGAATGCACTGTCGAGAGACTGTCGCTCACCGCGGCGAACCCGCGGTG
>NZ_JBHWHH010000347.1:0-1975 GCF_042732555.1 Nocardia sp. NPDC059764 | reverse complement strand
GCTCTGTGGCGCAGGGAAGTTCGCGCCGCGGGTCAGAGCTCGTGGCGCCCGCCCGCGGTGCGCTCCGCGAGCAGGTCCCGGATCTCGCGCAGCAGTTCGTTGTCGGTGAGCGCGTCGTCCGCCTTGGCGCCCCACATCTTCTTGGCCTTGTTGGCCGGGACGACGACGATGAAGTAGAGCAGCGCCGCGATGATGACGAAATCGATGCCCGCGGTGATGATCGGCCCGATCGCGATGAAGGTGGCGGGCTTGTCGGCCACCAGCTGGAAGCCCAGCCCGAGCTGATTGGTGCCGCCGAACACCGCGAGCAGCGGTGTCACGATGCCGTCGGTGAAGGCTGTGACGACCGCGACGAAGGCCGTGCCCATGACGACCGCCACGGCCAGGTCGACGATATTGCCGCGCATCAGAAAATCTTTGAAACCCTTGAGCATTGTCGAAACTCCTCTACCTGAGGGATCGAGCGCAGAGTTGTGGGGATGTGAGGCGATGCTAGTTCACCGATGCGCCGGTTCAGTGGAACACGACCGTGAGCGCCGTTCGCAGGGAGGCGGCGGCCACCGCGGTTGCGCGTCGGGAATCCAAGGCGACCAGCACCACCCGGTCCGTGCGCCCGCGGGCGCCGTCGGCTTGCGGCACCAGCACCACGGCCGCGTCGGCGGCCAATAGCCGTGCGGGACGGCCGGTCCCGCCGGTGTCCTCGCCCGCCACCACGTCGACCCGGTCGCCGGAGCGCAGGATCTCGGCAACGGCGTTGTCCGCCAGGCGAATCGGGACGATGCGCGCATCGGGGGAGCCGCCCGCCACGGCGGCCAGCCGCGGGCCCAGCACCCGCACCTCGGTGAGGATCTCCCCGGTCGTCAGCGCGGCGGCGAGGGTGGCCCCGCGCACCCGCGCGGCGTCGCGCACGGCTCCGGCCGGCAGGGTCGCGGTCTCCCGGTCGGCGGTGCGCAGATCACCGTCGCCGATCACCTGCCCGGGCGGCAGCTCCCGCGCGGCGACCAGGACGAGTGTGCGGTCTGTGGATGGATCCGGGCGCACGGCCAGGAAGACCGCCGTGATGAGCAACGCGACCGCCCCGGCCCGCCGCAGTAGCGTCGAGTCCGCCCAGGTCAGGCGGCTACGGAACGCGTGCAGGAAAGCTCGATACGGTCGCGTCATGGGGGCAGCGTACGGTCGCCCCGACACCGGCACGCCCGGGCCGAACCCGGGCTGTGGATAACGAAGAGCCTGTGGAGAAAGCTGGGATCAGGCCGCGGAGGTGCTGGAACCGCTGGACGACGGGGTCGAGGTGCTCGATGTGGACGCGCTCGACGCCGTGGAGCTCGAGCCGCCGTTGTCCGACGAAGAGGACGACGGCTTGGCCGGCTCGGACGAGGTGGAGCCGTTGCGGCTGTCGGTGCGGTAGAAGCCGCTGCCCTTGAAGACGATGCCGACCGAGTTGAACAGCTTGCGCAGCTTGCCGTTGCAACGGTCACACGTGGTCAGTGCGTCATCGGAGAAGGACTGCACGATGTCGAACTTGTTGTCGCACTCGGTGCATGCATACGAGTAAGTAGGCATCGGGAAACCTCCACGCTCTTCGTCGAATTAGCACTCTACAGCTGGCAGTGCCAACGCTGCCAATCGGGTGTCAATTCCCGGCCCGATCTCCGAGGCGGCGCAGCCCGCCGAACGGGGTCAGTGCCCACCCCATTCGATGGTCGTGCGACTCCTCCGGCAAACGGTCCACGAGTTCGTCGTCGCGCACCACGGCGATCAATCGCGCGTCGGCGCGCGCGGCGTTCAGACTTCGATCGTAATAACCGGCCCCGCGTCCCAATCGGACCCCGCGTCGATCCACCGCGAGCGCCGGAACCAGAATCGTCGACGCCGTCGAGATTCCGTCCGCGACCGGGTCGCCGTCCGGTTCGCGCAGCCCGAACCGGCCGCGGTGCAGCCCGTCGGTCCCGGTGTATTCGGCCCAGGCGAGCGG
>NZ_JBHWHH010000346.1:0-2022 GCF_042732555.1 Nocardia sp. NPDC059764 | reverse complement strand
ATCCACCCGATGTCATGAGCCGAGCGAGGCAACCAGGGTGGTGTCGTGGCGGACCTCCCGGAACCGCTCGTGATCGATGAGGCCGTCCACGAACGCGGCGGTCGTCGCGACCGCGGGCCCGCCCATGCGGAGCTCGGCCAGCGCCCGGCGCATGCGCGCGATGGCCGTGACCCGGTCGGGAGCCCACACGACAATCTTCGCCAGCAGCGAATCGTAGAGCGCGGGAACGCGATAGCCGAGGCGGGCGTGGCTGTCCACCCGCACGAACGGCCCGCCGGGCAGCTCGCACTCGGTCAGCTCGCCGGGGGTGGGCGCGAAGTCGCGGGCCGGATTCTCGGCATTGATCCGGCATTCCAGCGCGACGCCTTGCGGCGCGATGTCGTCCTGGGTGTAGCCGAGCTCTTCCCCGGCGGCGATGCGGATCTGCTCGTGCACCAGGTCGATGCCGGTCACCATCTCGGTCACCGGATGCTCCACCTGCAGACGGCAATTCACTTCCATGAAGTAGAAGCGGTGATCGCCGGGGTCGAGCAGGAACTCGAAGGTGCCCGCACCGACGTAGCCGGAGGCGAGCGCGCCGCGCACGGCCAGCGCGCCCATGTCCTCGAGCACCTCGGCGGGGATACCGGGAGCGGGGGATTCCTCCACCAGCTTCTGGTGGCGGCGTTGCAGCGAGCAGTCGCGCGCACCCAGGTGCACCACGGTGCCGTGCGCGTCGGCCAGCACCTGGATCTCCACGTGCCGAGCCGATTCCAGGTAGCGCTCGACGTAGAGCCGGCCGTCGCCGAAGACGGCGAGCGCGGTGGCGCGGGTGCGGGCGAAGGCCTCGGGGAACGCGGCCGGATCGCGCACCACCGCCATGCCGCGACCGCCGCCGCCCGCGACCGCCTTCACGATCACCGGGTAGCCGATCTCGCCCGCGAACGCGGCGGCCGCCTCCGGATCGGTGATCGGGTCCCGGCTGCCGGGCAGCAGCGGCAGTCCCGCGTCGAGCATGGTGGCGCGGGCGCGGGCCTTGTCGCCGAGCTCGGCCATCACCTTGGCCGGGCAGCCGATGAAGGTGATGCCTTCGGCCGCACACACTTCGGCGAAATCCGGGTCCTCGGAGAGGAATCCGTACCCCGGATGCACGGCGTCCGCCCCGGACATCCGGGCGGCTTCGATGATCGCGGGAATGTGCAGATAGCTGGACTTGGCCGGGCCGGACCCGATGCGGATCGCCTCGTCGGCGAAACGCACCACCGCGCTGTCGGCGTCGGCGCTGGTGTAGACCGCGATCGAGCGCAGGCCCAGTTCGCGGCAGGTGCGCGCCACGCGCAACGCGATCTCGCCGCGGTTGGCGATGAGGACCGAGGTGATCATCGGCCGGCCTCGCGCAGCAGCAGCAACGGCTGACCGAATTCGACCGCGGTGGCGTCGGGCACCAGGATCTGCTCCACCACGCCCGCACGATCCGCCTGGATCGGGACCATGAGCTTCATCGCCTCGATGATGCCGATCTGCTGCCCCCGCGCCACGGTCGCGCCGACGGTGACGAAGGGGTCGGCGCCCGGCTCGGGCGCGTGATAGAAGACGCCGACCATCGACGCGGTCAGCGGGAAGGTGGCGACATCGGTGTCGGTGACGCCGGATTCGGCCGGTGCGCTGCCGCCGGAGCCCGCGGTCGCACCGGGCTCCGGGCCAGCGCCGGCGTGCCAGATGCCGCCGTTCGAGGTGGCGGCGATCGGTTCCCGGGCCGCGCCCGCCACACGCTCGGGCCAGGTCACCTCGATCTGGAACTCCCCGGCCGCCACCCGGATCGAGAGTGGCGGGCGGTCCGCCCGCGCGGCCACCGCGAGCACGCTGTCGGCCAGCACGGTGACGGTATCGACGGTTTCGAGGTTCGCGGGGGTCATCACACTTCCCTTTCCAGGAAACGAGGCTGCTCGGCCGGGAGGTCGGCGAGCACGGCACTGTCGGCGCCGAAGCGGCGGAATCGCGCGTGGCGCGCGGTGATCAGGCTCATCTGGTCCTGCGGGAGCA
>NZ_JBHWHH010000345.1:0-2045 GCF_042732555.1 Nocardia sp. NPDC059764 | reverse complement strand
CCCGTACCGGACGCGGCCATGCCGACCTGGGAAAACAGTGAGGCTGGGGATAACCTCCAGCCTGTGGATCAGTCGGGAAGCCGCAGGTCGGTCTTCTCCAGCTCTTCGATATTCACGTCTTTGAAGGTGATCACGCGAACGTGCTTCACGAAGCGGGCGGGCCGGTACATGTCCCACACCCATGCATCCGACATCCGAACCTCGAAGTACACCTCGCCATCGGCGTTCTGCGGACGCAGTTCGACGGAATTGGCGAGGTAGAAGCGACGCTCGGTCTCCACCACGTACGAGAATTGCCCGACGATGTCCTTGTACTCGCGGTACAGGGATAGCTCCATCTCGGTTTCGTACTTCTCGAGGTCCTCGGCGCTCATCGGGTGGAACGTCCTCCTTGTCGCCCAACTGGGTGTAGAGACATCATCCCGCATACGCCGTGTCGGTAGCCACTCGGCCGGTCTCCCGGACGTTTCGCCACGATCGACGGTGCTCGGGCGTGATGCCGAGACGGGTCAGCGCCTCATTGTGCTCGGGGGTGTTGTAGCCCTTGTGGGCCGCGAAACCGTAGCCCGGATACTCGCGGTCCATCTCGACCATCATGCGGTCGCGGGTCACCTTGGCCAGCACGCTGGCGGCGGCGATGCAGGCCGCGGACGCGTCGCCGCCGATCACCGGCAGCGAGGGCACCGGAATGCCCGGCACCCGGAACCCGTCGGTGAGCACGTAGCCGGGCACCGGATCGAGTCCGGCCACCGCCCGCCGCATGCCCTCGATATTGGCCACGTGGATGCCGATGGCGTCGATCTCCCAGGCCGGGATCACCACCACCGACCAGGCCAGCGCGATCCGCTTGATGATCGGGAACAGCTGCTCACGGGTGTTCTCGGTGAGCTTCTTGGAATCGTCGAGACCGGCCAGCGAGGTGTAGGCCTTGGGCGGTAGCAGGCAGGAGGCGACGACCAGCGGTCCGGCCGAGCAACCGCGCCCGGCCTCGTCCACGCCCGCGACCGGGCCCAGTCCGCTGCGGATCAGCGCGGCCTCGAGCGTGCGTAGCCCGCCCGCCTGCCGCATCACCACGCGCGGCGGCCAGTCGCCGCGGTCGATCCGCTGAATCTTCTTGCCGCCGCGCTCCTTCCGGCGCGCGCCGGCGGCTCCGCCTGCCATCTTCCCCACCGGTCGATTATCTCGCGATTCTCAGTTCGTCTGCGGGTTCTCGGCCCGGACCGGACCGATACGGCTGGGCGGCCAGATCTTGAACACGGCCTTGCCGCGCACATCGTCGACCGGGACGGTGCCGTTCAGCTCGTCGCGCATGTGATAGCGGGAGTCGGCGGATTCGGCGCGGTTGTCGCCCATCACCCACAGGTTGCCCTCGGGCACCTTGACCTCGGGGAACGCGCGGCCGCCGGCATTGAACTGGATGTCGGGGTTCTGCGCGTTGAACGGGTTGTTGTGCAGCACGTACGGCTCGTCGAGCGGCTTCCACTCCGAACCGGGGGCGCTGTCCTTGACCAGGATCCGGCCCTGCGCGTCACAGCATTTGACCGACTGGCCGCCCGTCGCGATGACCCGCTTGACCAGGTCGTTCTCGTCCGGCGGCACCAGGCCGAAGAAGGACAGGAAGTTCTGGACGCCGCGGACCGCGGTGTTCGACGAGCGGATCGACTTGTAGTGCCGGTTCCAGTCGTCGGTCGGGCCGACGAAGACCACCACGTCGCCCGGCTCCGGGTCGCCGAAGTAGTAGCTCAGCTTCTGCACGTAGATGCGGTCACCGGTGCAGCCCGCGCACCCGTGCAGGGTGGGTTCCATGGACTGCGACGGGATCACGTACGGCCGGCCGATGAAGGTCACCAGCAGCGCCACGATCAACGCCGCGAATCCGATCAGGATGGGCAGCTCTTGCCAGAACGGGCGCTGCTTCTTCTTCGGCTTCGGCTGCAGGGGTTCGGGCGTCTGGGACCCACCGTCATCGCCCGACCCGGACTTCGTCACCGACTCGCTCTCGTCTGCCACCGGAACAGAGTAGCCCGGGAAAGCGAAGAAACAAT
>NZ_JBHWHH010000344.1:0-2058 GCF_042732555.1 Nocardia sp. NPDC059764 | reverse complement strand
GTGCAGGGTGCCGTCGGGATCGGCAACCGGTGCGGACCGACAACCCGGCTGTCGTCGTAGGTCGAGCGGGGTGGTGAAAAGTGGAGCGGCGGAGGGGGATCAGGCCAGGCTCGGCCGCTCCGGGCGGCTATTCGACGCCGAGCGAGACTTCGGTCGACTTGATCAGGACCTTGACGGGTGTGCCGTCGGCCAGGCCGAGGTCGTCGGCGGCGTCGCGGGTGATGGAGGAGGTGATCTCGTCGCCGCCGGTGAGGCGGATGCGGACGACGGCCATGGCTTCGCCGCGGGTGACCTGGGTGACCGTTCCATCGAGTTGATTTCGTGTACTCAGTCGCATGGTCGCCAGGGTATAGCTCCGTCGCGTCGCCGCGTGCTCGTGATCTCGGCGTGCCGATCTTGGACCCGGGTAGCGTGGCGGGGGTTGGGGTTCGCGTGAGGATTCCGGAGGCGACACGGGCATGCATGTGCGGCGGTGGTGGGAAGATGTCGTGGTGGCGCACGGCCGATTGCCGCTGGCATGCCTGCTGCTGGGGTTCATCGTCGGATTCCTGTTGATCCGGATCAGCGTGCGGCTCATCCGGAAACAGGTGCGGTGGTGGCCGGGCAATGTCCGCGCGGGCGACGTGCACATCCACCACATGGTGTTCGGCGTGGTGCTGGTGCTCGGGTCCGGCATGGGACTGGTCGCGCTGTATCAGAGCACGGTCGGCGTGATCAGTGCGCTCGCCGCGGTTTTCGGGCTCGGCGCGGCCCTGGTGCTCGACGAGTTCGCGCTCATCTACTACCTGCGCGACGTGTACTGGGAGGAGCAGGGCCGCACCTCGGTCGACGCGGTGTTCGTCGCCTTCGCCGTGACGGGCTTGCTGCTGCTGGGTTTCCACCCGTTGTGGCTGCTCGACATCGGGGACCTGCGCGAGTTGCGGTCCGATCCGAATGCGCCCGAGCGCTTGTTCACGATCGCGTTCGCGTTGATGAACCTGCTGCTCGCGGCGATCGTCATCGCCAAGGGCAAGATCTGGACCGGTCTGTTCGGCATGTTCTTCCCGCCCCTGCTCTTCATCGGCGCGCTGCGACTCAGCCGCCCGGGCGCGCCCTGGGCCCGCTGGCGCTACGGCACCCGCTCGGGTCTCATGCGCCGCGCCATGGTGCGGGAACGCCGCTACCGCCGCCCGATGATCCGCGCCAAGATCTTCGTGCAGGATCTGCTGGCCGGAAAGCCCGACGCCGAGCACGTCCTGCGCGCCGCCGAGGAGGAGCTGAGCCGCACCGTGGTCCCGGCCCCGCCGGCGCCGCCGCCAACCCACCTACACTTGATGCCGGGCCGCCAGTCTTTCGAGCGCCCGACCGAACCGGTCGATAGCCCGTAGCTTGCCGGGGCCCGGTGGTGGCGGATCGCGCGGGTTGGCCGCCTGCCGTTCGACCCCGATTCCCGTCCGGGCCGCGTCGTCTGGCACAATGCTCAGGTTGCCTTGGGCGCACCGCGCCCGGGCACCGCCCAATTATCCGGAGCACGAACCGGTAGAGCACCCTCCCCGGGTAGCCGCCAGGTTCCTCTGTTCGCGCGAAAACCAATAAGGACGGACATGAACACCCTCGACTTCGTCGACGCAAGCTCGCTGCGCAACGACATCCCGGACTTCCGCCCGGGTGACACTGTCAACGTGCACGTGAAGGTTATTGAAGGCAACAAGGAGCGAGTCCAGGTCTTCAAGGGCGTCGTCATCCGCCGCCAGAACGGTGGCATCCGCGAGACCTTCACCGTGCGCAAGGTGTCGTTCGGTGTCGGCGTGGAGCGCACCTTCCCGGTGCACAGCCCCAACCTCGACAAGATCGAGGTCGTGACCCGCGGTGACGTGCGTCGCGCCAAGCTGTACTACCTGCGCGATCTGCGCGGCAAGGCCGCCAAGATCAAGGAGAAGCGCTGAGGTAGCGACCGCCCCCGACTCGTCGGGGGATCGGTTCTCACAGAGCATCACCGTCGGCTCGCCACAATGCTTCATTGTCGGCTCGCCGACGCCGAGTAGCCCGGCACCGCATGGTTCTTCGCGGTGCCGGGCT
>NZ_JBHWHH010000343.1:0-2088 GCF_042732555.1 Nocardia sp. NPDC059764 | reverse complement strand
GAATCGGACCGATTCCCGCGCCGGGCGCTCCCTGATTTCTGTCCGGGATCAGCGGCTTCTGTCCGGGATCAGCGGCCGGATTCGGCGGCCTGGACCACGTGGCGCATGAGCAGCGCGGTGGTGACCGGGCCGACGCCGCCGGGGACCGGGCTCAGGGCCGCGGCCTTGCCGGTGACCGACTCGGCATTGACGTCGCCGGTGATATTGCCGTTGTCGTCCTCGTTGGTGCCGACGTCGATGACGACCGCGCCCTCGCGCACATGGTCGGCGGTGATCAGGCCCGCACGGCCGACCGCGGCGACCACGACATCCGCGGCCGAGGTGACGGCCGGCAGGTCGGTGGTGCGGGAGTGCGCGATGGTGACGGTCGCGTTCTCGGCCAGCAGCAGCTGCAGCAGCGGCTTGCCGACCACGTTCGAGCGGCCGACCACCGCGACGTGACGCCCTTCCAGCGGCACCCGGTGGAACTTGGCCAGTTCCACGACCGCCTCGGAGGTGGCGGGCGGGAAGCCCGCCGCTCCGCCTCTCCGCGCTTGGCCGGCGGCGAGCAGGCCCAGCGACAGCGGGCTCACGCCGTCGACGTCTTTGCCCGCGGCGATGGCGGAGCTGACGTCGTCGAGGGCGACGCCCTTGGGCAGCGGGGTCTGCAGCATGATCGCGTCGACCGAGGCGTCCCCGGAGAGCTCGGCGAGCTTGGCGCGGATCTCCTCGGCGGTGGCGTCGACGCCGAGATCGATGTTCTCGCAGGTGATTCCATTGCGCTCGGCGGCGCGGTTGAGCGACTTCACGTACCAGGCGCTGGCCGGGTCGTCGTTCGGGATCACGAGCGCCAGGCGCGGTGCGGCGCCCTGCTCGGCGAGGGCGGCGGCGCGCTGCTTGGTGTCGGCGTTGATGGCGGCGGCGAGTTCCTTGCCGATGAGCGAAGTCGTATCCACGGGTGCACAGCTTATCCGGCGCCGGGACCGTCCCCGTCCCACGTGTCCGCAATGTCCGTCCGGAACGCCGACATGTCCGCTCCGGTGCGTCCGCATTGTCCGGAGCGCGGCGGGCGTGTTCCCACACCCGGCGGGGCCGAACTCGCGAATTCAAACGGGCAAATACCCGACAACCGCCGTGTTCAGTCGTATCGTGTCTCCATCCAGCACTGGGCCAATAACCAGCTACTCCATTGATTTGCCAGCAAACGCAGGCGAGACACCCTCCGAAAGGTCGACAGCAGTGCAGATCGCCAGGCGCTTTCCCACCCTGCTCGCGGCAGCGGCCGCGACCATCGCCATCCTCGGCACCGGCACCGCGCACGCGGATCCCGCGGCGCTGTTCAACTCCGCACAGGACAACTTCACCAGCGGAAACGAGGCGGCCGGCCTGGCCGACCTGCGCCAATTGCTCAGTGAATCACCGGATGACGCGCAGGCGCTGGCCCTGCAGGCGATCTGGTCGGACTACGCCGGCGACATCATCACCCGCGAGCTGGCGATGAACCGCCTCAACGGCGTCGACGGGCGACTCGCCGACGGCACCCGGACCCTGTTCCGCGCCATCGGCGCCGCCGTCGGCACCCTGCCCAACCCGATCCCGGCCATCGCGGGCCCGCAGACCGGCATCGCGGTCCTCGGCTACGGCCTGCTCCCCGACGGGGCCATGCGCCCCGAACTGGTGAACCGCCTCCAGGCGGCCTGGCTGCAGGCCCTCGCCTCCCCCTTCTCCCCCATCCTGGTGACCGGCGGCAACCCGCAGAACGGCATCACCGAGGCGGCGGCCATGCAGGGCTGGCTGATCGGCCACGGCATCCCCGCCAACCGCATCCTCACCGACCACCGCGCCGGCTCCACCGTCCAGAACGCGCTGTTCGGCGTGCAGATGCTGCGCGACGCGGGCGCGACCAGCGCCATCGTGGTCACCTCCCCCAACCACATCCGCCGCGCGGTGGCCGACTTCATCGTCGCGGGCATGCCGGTCGTCGGCGCCACCACCTCCCTCGAGCAGCTCGTCTCCCAGCTGCCCCCGCCCGCCCGCAGCGGCCAGCGCGGCATCTACCTCGACACCACCCGGACCCTGCGCATCCCCACCGAACGCTGACTCCACGGC
>NZ_JBHWHH010000342.1:0-2184 GCF_042732555.1 Nocardia sp. NPDC059764 | reverse complement strand
TCCTTATGCGCACCCGAGGGTTATCAGGATGTCGAACCACCGAGCAGGTAGATCAACTCCGCCGAAGCGAGGGGGCTCCCGGCGAGATTCACAGCCACCGCGGCAAAAGCACTCAGCGCCAGACCGATTCGACCTCTTCGCATCCCGGACTCCTTGTGAACGTCGGAACGTCGATCGGGAGCATAGCGAGGCGGGCGAGGGTGCAGCCGGGAACGGTCTCCCCCGATTTCTGGGGCGTCAGGGACTCCGGGGGTAGTCAGGACCAGCGGCGGGTGATGGTGCGGGTGTTGCGGCCCTTCCAGCAGCCGGTGTGCCAGTGGCGGCGGTCGTCCTCGCCGCCGTACTCGGCCCAGGCGACTATGTGCGGGGTGCCGGGTGGGATGACTTGGTCGCAGCCGGGGCAGCGGTAAGGCTTGGTGGCCCGGGTGCCGGGAACCGTTCGGACGATGAAGGATTCGTCGGTGCCGGGGCCGTGCTCGGTGCGGCCGAAGACGTCGCCCAGGGGGCGCTGATCCCGATGGGATCGCGCCGAATCCTTGGGGCGGGGCTTGCGCCGGGGCATGGGCCTAGAAGAGCCTGAATTCGCTGGAGTCGGTGCCGCGCAGGGCGTCGTAATCCAGGGTGAGGCAGCGGATACCGCGGTCGGCGGCCAGGGTCTTCGCCTGCGGCTTGATCTGCTGGGCCGCGAACACGCCCGCCACGGGGGCCAGCAGGGGATCGCGATTGAGCAGCTCGAGGTAGCGGGTGAGCTGTTCCACACCGTCGATCTCACCGCGGCGCTTGATCTCCACGGCCACCGTGGAGCCGTCGGCGTCCCGGCACAGGATGTCCACCGGACCGATGGCCGTCATGTATTCGCGGCGGATCAAGGTGTACCCGGGGCCGAGGGTTTCGATGTGCTCGGCCAGCAGCTCCTGCAGGTGCGCCTCGACGCCGTCCTTCACCAGACCCGGGTCCACACCCAGCTCGTGCTTCGAGTCCAGCTCGATGTCCTCGACCGTGATCCGGAGTTCCTCGCCGGCCTTATTGGCCACCACCCAGAGTTGGGTTGTCTCGGAATCGGTTTCCCGCTCCTCCAGCCAGCACGGCGGGCTCATCCAATTGAGCGGCTTGTAGGAACCACCGTCGGAATGGACCAGCACCGAACCGTCGGCCTTCATCATCAACAGACGACGAGCCATGGGCAGATGGGCGGTCAGACGGCCAACGTAATCGACCTGGCAACGAGCAATCACAAGGCGCACCGGTCGAGTCTAGTGACCGGGCTTCAGCCCAGCAGCATCAGGCAGGCGAAAATCGAGCCACCCGCCAACATCACGTACTCCGGAACATTCAAGGGTCGCACCACGCCGCCCTGCCGGCGAATCGTCAGCCGCCCGATACCCAGCCCCAGGCACAGCGCCAGGAAATGCCCCACATTGGTGAAGGTGTGCCACAGCACCACGCCGCCCAGCGCGAAAGACAGCCAGGTGCCCGCCCACACCCACCGGCGATGCGGCGGCAGCACAGCCACCAGCGCACCCACCACGGTCATCGAGCCATAACTGACGCCCACGTCCTGGACCATGGCGATACTGCCGGGGACCAGCTGCGACTGCACAGCCACCCACAGGCCCAGTGCGACCAGCACGGTCGCACCGATATGGCCGACGAAGAACGTGTGCACAAGCTTCACAGCCCCGAGCCTGCGCTCGGCCAACGCGAGCAGGCAGGCCAGCATGGGGACGATCAGGAAGGCCGTGGCCGCGCCCTCACCGACCAGGAAGGCGCTGGAGAACAAGGTGCCGAACCGGCCGTTGGTGAGATTGTGCAGGTTGGTGCTCGCGTGCAGCAGGATTCGCGTCTCACGGGGAGCGCTCACCATGGTCAGGGCGACAGCCACCGCCATCAGCACACCCACGTAGCTGTAGGTGGCGGGGAGCCAGAGTGCCGACCACCGGAAGCGGCGGGCGGTGACGGGCCGCTGAGGCGCGGGCGCGAGGACCATGCTGTCGATCATTGTCTTTCTCATCCAGCCGGGACTGGCTTTCGGCTGGGAACTCTCTGTGGGTATGTCTCCGGGATACCCGGGGAACACCAGAATACGCAGAAGGCCCCCAGCTGATTGCTGGGGGCCTTCGCGAAGGATGTTCCGGCGGTGTCCTACTCTCCCACACCCTGTCGAGTGCAGTACCATCGGCGCAG
>NZ_JBHWHH010000341.1:0-2192 GCF_042732555.1 Nocardia sp. NPDC059764 | reverse complement strand
ACCTGGGCCCGGTCACCGCACGGTGACCGGGCCCAGTGCTGTGTGCAGTGGGGATCGGCACCGAAAATGACCCCGAGGACCCGGCGGGCAGCATCGGGTGGTGGGGCCGGAATCGGTGTGTCGGGCCGAGTTCAGTCGGTGGCGGGGAGGCCGACGAGGTCGGCCATCAGGTTCATGTGGTGGTGGAAGTAGTCGGCGACGGCGTCGATGGTGCCGTCGAGGCGGCCGAAGATCTCGAAGGTGACCGGGCCGAAAGGCTGTGTCCAGCCGACGAATACGCGGTCGAGGACCTCTTCGGCGAATTCGACGGCCCGCTGTCCGAGTCCCACCCGCTGCGCCCGAATTCGGCGAAGGGCCGGGTGCGTGCGGACCTGTGGTCCGAGCAGCTGGCGGCCCACCGATCCGATCGTGTCCGAACCGCCGAGGTGTGCGGTTCGGACTACCTCGGCCCGGCCGTGACCTCCGCGTTCACCGTGCTCGGAACCGTGGCCGCGGCGCTGATCCTGCTGGGTGTGGCCGCCCCGTGGCGGGTGCCGGGCGCGCAGCAGGCGAATTTCGCCGGGTGTGTGCTGTGGAGCGGGTGAATGCTGGCGCCGGCTCTCTTGTGGGGCCGCCGTCGTGGATGACGGCGGCCGGGGTTCACATGCCTCGGCGGAAGCGGGTGTTGCGGATGGTGTCGGCGCGTTCGGGGAGAACGTTGTCGATGAGCGCGGCGACCCGGCCCATGACCGGGGCCAGCCGGCGGGGGCGGTCGATGATGGCGTCGCAGATGATCCGGCCGCCTTCGTCCGCGGTGAGCGCGTTGGCCGTGGCCTGTTGGTAGACGGGGTTGGCGGTGATCATGTCGGTGCGGACGAGGGGGAGGTAGATCGAGGTGAATCGGAGGTTCTCGGTCTGGGTCTCGGCTTGCAGGTTGGTGCTGAGCGAGTCGAGGGCGGCCTTGGACGCGACGTAGGCGGCGTAGCCGGGGCCGCCGTAGAGGTTGGCGAGCGACAGGATGTTGATGATCTGCCCGTTGCGGCGGTCCCGCATGGCGGGGGCGAAGGCGAGGATGAGGCGGACCGCGGCGAAGTAGTTGAGCCGCATGGTGCGCTCGTAGTCGTGGAACCGGTCGTAGGACTCGTCCAGCCGGCGGCGAATGGATCGCCCGGCATTGTTGACGAGGATGTCCACCCGGCCGTGGTCGGCGAGCACCTTCGCGGTCATGGCGTCGAGCGCCTCGAAGTCATTGAGGTCGCAGGGGTAGGCGGCGGCCCGTCCGCCCGCGGCCTCGATCTCGGTGACGGCGTCCGCGAGTTCGTCCGCGCGGCGCGCGACCAGGAGAACGGTGGCCCCGGCCGCGCCGAGCTGCACTGCGGCGACTCGTCCGATGCCGGAGGAAGCCCCGGTGATGAGCACGGTCCGGCCCGCGACGGCGTCGGCGAGGGTGCGGTCGCGCCGCAGCCGGGACAGGCTGACCTGGGTGTCGAGGCCGTGGCGGATCTTGTGCAGCAGGTCACTGATGTCGTGCATGCCCAGTGATGCTAAGTGCCGCACCGGGATTCGGTGGGGGTTCGGATTCGCGGCCCGGTCAGCGCCGGGGATGGCGCTCGGAGAGCACGGCGGCGGCATCGATCGGACGGATACCGAGGAGTGTGGCGGCGGCCGCGATGGTCGCGTGCGTGGCGGGATCGTTCGGATGCGCGGGGTCGAGGAGGAGTTCCACCAATTCCATGGCGGCGATCGCTTGTTCACGGGTGACGAGGCGGCCGGGCAGCCAACTAACGCGCCAGTCGGTTTCCTTAATGCCGGGGATTCTTTCCGCGAACTCGTCGGCGATGCCACTGGTAATCGACCAAGCACACACGTACACCCGCGAATTTTGCCTCTGACCAGCCGATTTGACTTCTGTTCGTAGCAACACGTAACTTAGTCCAGGTCAGAGCGACACGGACACCGACCCGGAGCCCCAAGGGCCTGGGAAACGAGGTTGGACGAGGAGCGCCTGATGATCACATTAGCTTCACTGACCAGCGGATTTGGTTCTGCTGCGAAGTAGGGGTTAAAGTATAGAAGCAGCCACGGAGACCGACCGGGACAAAGAGCCCGCGAAGTTCCGTGTGCGTGTGTTCTTTGAGAACTCAATAGTGTGTCGATGAATGTCAGTGCCAAATATTTTATTTGGTTCCAATCATTCTCACCCCCGTGAGGGT
>NZ_JBHWHH010000340.1:0-2200 GCF_042732555.1 Nocardia sp. NPDC059764 | reverse complement strand
GGGTGTAGCGACTGCTCGAACGACAACGGCCCGCCCCGCAAGAACTCGGGCGGGCCGTTGTCGACAGATCAATGACGGGTTCGATCAGTACACCGGGCCGGTGTACTTCTCGCCCGGGCCCGCGCCCGGGGCGTCCGGGTACTCCGAGGATTCGCGGAACGCGCGCTGCAGCGACTGCAGGCCGTCGCGGATCGGACCGGCGTGCGGGCCGAGGTACTCGACCGATGCGGTGACCAGGCCGGCGAGCGCGGTGATGACGCGGCGCGCCTCGTCCAGGTCCAGGTGGGGGCTGCTGGCCGGGTCGGGTTCGCCGAGGCCCAGCTTCTCGGCCGCGGAGCTCATCAGCATGACGGCGGCGCGGCTGATGACCTCGACCGCGGGGATCTCGGCCAGTTCGCGCACGACCTCGCCGTCGATGAGGGCGGAATCGTCGTTCAAGGTAGCCTCGCTCATAGGGTAGAGAATGCCATCGCGCGCGTCGACGCTGGTCGTGGGGGCGGCCGATTCGGAGCTCCCCGCTATGAGTGTTAGACTCTTCCGCGACGACCGCCCCGGACTGGTTCCTGCAACCGACTCGGGGCATCAAGTGGAGCCCGACTCCCACCGTCAACCAGCGCTGACAGTGCCAGGTTGCGCGGTCCGGTCGCCCATCATTTGCGTGATGGGTTCTGTGCGTGGGTTTTTCCTGCGTGCGGTGCGATGCGAGCTGTTTGCGTCGTGGATCGGTCGACTCGGGCCCCGCGCTGGTGAAATACCGGAGCGGGGCTTTCGTGTTGAAATTGGGGTTGCAGTTATTGCTTGCGGTCGTTGACGAACCGCTTGACCTAGGAGGCCCCATCAGCACTGAGACCCGCATCAACGATCGCATCCGCGTTCCCGAGGTCCGACTCATCGGACCCGGCGGCGAGCAGGTTGGGATCGTGCGTGTTGAAGATGCACTACGCGTCGCTCAGGAAGCTGACCTCGACCTGGTCGAGGTCGCGCCCGATGCACGCCCGCCGGTGTGCAAGATCATGGACTACGGCAAGTTCAAGTACGAGACCGCGCAGAAGGCGCGTGAGTCCCGGAAGAACCAGGTCCAGACCGTGATCAAGGAGCAGAAGCTCCGCCCGAAGATCGATGACCACGACTACGCCACCAAGCGCGGCCACGTGATGCGCTTCCTGGAGGCCGGGTCGAAGGTCAAGGTCACCATCATGTTCCGTGGTCGCGAGCAGTCGCGCCCCGAACTCGGGTTCCGGCTCCTGCAGCGACTGGCCGCCGACGTCGCCGACCTCGGATTCGTCGAAACCTCGGCCAAGCAGGACGGCCGAAACATGACCATGGTCCTCGCGCCGCACAAGGGCGCGAAGACGCGGGTGAAGGCCCAGAACGACGCGAGCTCGACGCAGCAGCGCAGCAGTGCGCCCGCGCCGGCTCCCGCCGAGGCGGCCCCGGCCGAGACCGCAGCCCCGGCTGCCGAATCGGCCACCCCGCAGCAGTAATAACGAGAAGCTCCGGAGGCGTGTGGTATCCGCGCGCCTCCGGCACGACAGAACTGAGGAATCCATGCCGAAGATGAAGAGCCACAGCGGCGCCTCGAAGCGATTCAAGGTGTCGGGCAGCGGCAAGCTGCTGCGTCAGCAGGCGAACCGTCGCCACCTGCTCGAGCACAAGCCGACCACCCGGACTCGTCGTCTGGACGGCGTGGAGGTCGTCGCCAAGGCCGATGTCGCTCGCGTCAAGAAGCTGCTCGCCAAGTAATTCGGCTGAGCCGACCGACCAACCTCCGGGTGCGATCGCCGCACCCCCTATTCGATCAAGGACTGAAAAGTGGCACGCGTCAAAAGGGCCGTCAACGCTCAGAAGAAGCGCCGTTCCGTTCTCGAGGCCTCCAAGGGCTACCGCGGTCAGCGGTCGCGCCTGTACCGCAAGGCCAAGGAACAGCAGCTGCACTCGCTCACCTACGCCTACCGGGACCGCCGGGCGCGGAAGGGTGACTTCCGTCAGCTGTGGATCACTCGTATCAACGCCGCCGCGCGTCTGAACGACATGACCTACAACCGCTTCATGCAGGGCCTCAAGGCCGCCGGCATCGAGGTGGACCGCAAGATCCTGGCCGAGCTCGCCGTCTCCGACGCCGAGGCCTTCGCCCAGCTGGTCGCGGCCGCCAAGGCTGCCCTGCCGGCCGACGTCAACGCCCCGGCCGCCTGATTCGGTC
>NZ_JBHWHH010000339.1:0-2220 GCF_042732555.1 Nocardia sp. NPDC059764 | reverse complement strand
GGCCGATCCTGTGACCAGCGATAATGCGCCGAAGAAGGCACGGTGCGAAAAGAAATAGCGGAATACTTGCCAGTAATTTTCTGAAAAGTATCGATTTCACACCCCTGTTCACTTACTGTGCGTCGGACCCCTACCCCAGCCGGGTTGCAGCACAGGAGAACGTAACAGTGAGCAAAATCCCCTCGGGCGCCCGCCACCTCGGCGCCGGACTGGCCGTTCTGGCCATCGCGACCGGCGCCGCCTCGGTTCTGGCCATGCATCAGGCCCCCGCCGCGCACGCGACCGTCGACTCGATCAGCATCTCGGGCTCGAACTGGACCGTCGGCCAGACCTACACCCTCAGCGCCAATCTGAGCGGCTGGGAGTTCGGGCTGCTCTGCTACTGGGAAGACAACGGCAACCCCATCACCGACCCCGCCGCCAAAGTGCCGTGGCCGGCGTATCACTCCAGCACCGACTGGACCCCCACCACCGCGGGCAAGCACACCATC
The DNA here is from genome assembly GCF_042732555.1 of Nocardia sp. NPDC059764. Lineage (NCBI taxonomy): Bacteria > Bacillati > Actinomycetota > Actinomycetes > Mycobacteriales > Nocardiaceae > Nocardia > Nocardia sp. NPDC059764. The sequence goes on along the minus strand of NZ_JBHWHH010000339.1, from coordinate 1,729 downwards.
ACCCTGAAACAGGGCAGCTCCACCAACACCCTGATCGTGAACGTCAGCACCGTCGCCACCACGACGACCGCACCGCCGACCACCACGACCACCGTGCCGCCGACCACCACCACGACGGCCCCGCCGACGACCACCACGGATCCCACGACCACGGTGCCGCCCACGACGACCACCACGGTCCCGCCGACCACCACCACGGTGCCGCCGACGACCACCACGGATCCCACGACCACGGTGCCGCCGACCACGACCACCACGGTCCCCCCGACCACCACCACGGATCCGACCACCACGACCACGGTCCCGCCGACCACGACGACGGATCCGAGCACCACGACGGCGCCGCCGACGACCACCACGGCCCCGCCGACCACGACCACTCCCGCGCCCAGCGGCGGCACCGGTAGCGCCAACGGCCTGCCCTTCGGTCTCTGACCCTCGCGGTCTCCGACCTTCTCCGAACCCCTTGTTGCACACAGGAGTACCCATGCGCACCACCACCGTCCGGCGCCTCGGCGCCGGGTTGGCGGGCCTCGCCGTCGTCACCGGCGGCGCCCTGGCCATGCAGACCCACGAGGCCCCCGCCGCGCACGCGACCGTCGACTCGATCACCATCTCGGGCTCGAACTGGACCGTCGGCCAGACCTACACCCTCAGCGCCAATCTGAGCGGCTGGGAGTTCGGGCTGCTCTGCTACTGGGAAGACAACGGCAACCCCATCACCGACCCCGCCGCCAAAGTGCCGTGGCCGGCGTATCACTCCAGCACCGACTGGACCCCCACCACCGCGGGCAAGCACACCATCACCCTCAAGCAGGGCAGCTCCACCAACACCCTGATCGTGAACGTCAGCACCGTCGCCACCACGACGACCGCACCGCCGACCACCACGACCACCGTGCCGCCGACCACCACGACCACGGTCCCGCCGACGACCACCACCACGGTCCCGCCGACCACGACCACCACCGACCCCACCACCACGCCGCCGACAACGACGGCTCCCCCGTCGACGACCACCCCGGCTCCGAGCGGTGGCGGTACCGGCAGCGCCAACGGCCTGCCCTTCGGTCTCTGACCGATCTCCCCCAGTTCCCTTGGGGCACAGCCAGACACAACAGAGGAGTAGTCATGCAGAGCAAGTCTTCGGGCCGGTCGATCACAGCGGGGATGGCCGGTCTGACCGTCGCGTCCGCCGCCGCGGTCGCGGTCGCCCTGGCCCCAGGGGCGAACGCCACCGTCGACGTGATCACCGTGTCCGACAGCGCGCCGACGGTCGGGGGTACCTACACCCTCAGCGCTGATCTGTCCGGTGCGTCGATCGGGCTGCTGGTGAATTGGAACGACAACGGCGCGAGCCTGACCGACGGCGTCGGCATCATCCCGTGGCCGGTGGGCCACTCGAGCGTCACCTGGAAGCCCACCACGCCGGGCCAGCACATCATCACGGCCTCGCAGGGCAGCAGCACGCAGACCCTGATCGTGAACGTGGCGGGCGGCACCACCACCCCGCCGACCACCACCCCGCCGACCACCACCACGGCGCCGACCACCACGGCGCCGACCACCACGAAGCCGTCGACCGGCGGCGGTGGCAGCATCGGCTCCGGCAGTGCGACCGGTAGCGCGGGCAAGCTGGTGGGCGGTCTGCTGAGCGGCCTGTTCGGCAGCAGCTAGCGAATCGCCTTACGCGATCGGGCGTGTCGGGTTCTCCGGAACCTGACACGCC
>NZ_JBHWHH010000338.1:0-2262 GCF_042732555.1 Nocardia sp. NPDC059764 | reverse complement strand
GCCCTAATACGGGCACTAGCACCTCAAGCTAGCGCGTCTGCCATTCCGCCACCCGGACCGGTGGTGCTCAGCAAGGTTATCGGATCGGGCCGCGCGGACCAAATCGGTCGATGTAGTGCGTGTTTGCCGAGCAGGAGGAGGCGGTGGGAGTGGTTGCCGCCGGGCCGGATGCCGGCCCGGCAGGCCACCCCCCGATCTCAAGCCTTCAGCGCCTCCAGCAGCGCGGCGCGCTGCCGGGAGCCCAGGCCGCCGATGCGGCGGTCGGCGGGGATCTCGGCCTCGTCCATCAGCTTGGCCGCCTTGACGGGGCCGATACCCGGCAGCGCCTTGATGACCGCCGCCACCTTTGTCTTCTTGACCAAGTCTTCCGCGTCGGCGCGCTTGAGCACCTCGGCGAGACTGACAGACCCCTTCTTGACCTGCGCGATGAGTTCCGAGCGGGCCTTACGAACCGCCGCGGCCTTCGCCAGCGCCTCGGAGCGTTGTTCGGGGGTCATGGTGGGCAGAGCCATATGTCCTTACCTTTCACTCGTTCGCTGGTATTTCGCCGACGATTCAACAGGACAGCGGGCCCTCCGCAAGTACGACACACCGCGTGGACGTGGCCGACACGTCGACCGACCGGCGAAATTTGGACACGGGAGGTCCGTCTCGAGCCTCCCACGACACCGGTCGACTGACCAGAAGTTTGCTGGCAGACGTAGCTGGCAAATACCCGACCCCACGCCGGGCATCGGTACTACGGTGGGCGCGAACATCACCGGGCACCGGCGAAGGGCGGGGCAGATGCAGGGGTCGTATCCGTACGCCGAACCGGCCGCGACCGTGCCGTCCCTGGCCGATCGATACGCCAGTGCGGACCCCGTGACCTGGAACGGAGCGCAGGTCTACCCGCTGCACTCGGAGGCTCTCGGGGACTCCCCCGCGACCGTCCGGCTGACCCTGCGCACGGCCGTCGCGCGGGCGGGGGTGCGCAGCCTCGGCATCGGGCTGGCCGTGGACCGGGGGAACGTGTTGCTGGGTGGCCGCCAGATCAGGGGGGTTGACGTCTGGAGTGACGCGATGGACGGCGGGATCGACCTCGAGGTGTGCCCCACCGACACCGACGCCGCGATCACGCTGACCCCCGTCTGGGTCGACGACAGCGGCGCGACCGTCTCCTGGGTCGGCAATTACGGGATGCTCATCACCCGGGAACCGACCATGACCGTCCTGCACTGTTCCACCGGCGTCGGACCGCCCGATTTCGGGGAACTCGTCGTCGAGCTCGCCACCACCAGGAAACCGCCGCGTCCCGATCTGCCCGCCGAGGCCAGTCGCTACCGGAACGCGCTCTACGAGCTGGGTGTGGCGATGCAGAGCCGCGGCGACGAGGAGCAGGCCTGCCAACTATGGGCGCAGGCAGCCGAATTCGGGCATGTGGGCGCGGCCTACGACCTGGGTGTGGTCCGCTACCGCCGCGGCGACTACCCCGAGGCCGAACACTGGTGGCGTACGGCCGCCAGCCACGGCGACCCGCGCGCGATGGCTGGACTGGCCGAGTTGCTCGGTCGCCGCGGCAGTCCCGGTGAGGCGCACGCCTGGCGCACGGCCGGCGCCACCGACTACCGCTGAGGGCCCCGACGCGTGCTGTGACGCACTTCACGCGACTCAGAGTTGAATCTCCGGGTCCGCCCCCGATTGCGGGACGGTCGCGCCCATCTACAGTGGCGGTCGATCGCGCGGCCGCCTCGGCCCCGCGCACGACCCACGAGGAACGCATGATGAACACCGCGCGATGGACGGCCGTGGCGGCCGCCGCACTGGCCGTAACCCTGCTCTCGGGTTGCTCGGATGTCGAGAAGGCGCTCAACCAGGGCGGTGACACCAAGTGCAGCGACTACCTGATCCAGAGCGCCGACACCCAGCGCATCACCATCACCAAGTTCATCAAGCAGCAGTCCGGCACCCAGAACGAACCCTCCGGCACCCAGGTCGACCTCTCCATGGCGGCAGTCCAGAGCCTCTGTCAGATCCAGGCCAACAAGGACACCCCCATCAAGAACGCCAACCTCCTCGGCATCCTCCACTAGCCCGAAACTCTCCCCCGCGCACCCCATTTCGCCTGGCCCAGCCTCGATTTCCGTTTCCGCCAACCCCTCCGCTAATCTTGTCCCGCACCACCGGTCCGGGTGGCGGAATGGCAGACGCGCTAGCTTGAGGTGCTAGTGCCCGTATTAGGGCGTGGGGGTTCAAGTCCCCCTCCGGACACGTATTGAGACG
>NZ_JBHWHH010000337.1:0-2455 GCF_042732555.1 Nocardia sp. NPDC059764 | reverse complement strand
GCACCAGTGTGCCGCTGCCCGAACGGGATTCGGCGACCGCGGCCAGACCGGCGACGCTCGGGGCGTCGAACAGGTCGCGCACCGACAGTTCGGCGTCCAGCGCCGCTCCGACCCGGGCCACCACACGGGCGGCCAGCAGCGAGCTGCCGCCGAGCGCGAAGAAGTCGTCGTTCGCGCCGATCCGGTCGACGCCGAGCAGGTCCGCGAAGACCCCGGCGACGACGTCCTCGGCCACGGTCTCGGGCGCGCGGTAGGCCGCGGTCTCGAAGACCGGTGCGGGCAGCGCCGCGCGATCCAGCTTGCCGGAGGCGTTGACCGGGAACTCGTCCAGCACCACGAACGCGGCCGGAATCATGTACGCGGGCAACAGGCCGCTCAGCGCCGCCTTGACGGCGTCCAGGTCGATGGCGTGGCCCGGCTCGCGCCGCAGGTAGCCCGCCAGCTGATCGCCCGCGTGCGGGTCCGAACGGACCAGCACGACCGCCTGGTTCACACCCGGCTGCGCCAGCAGCGCGGCCTCGATCTCACCCAGCTCGATGCGCAGACCGCGCAGCTTCACCTGGAAATCGGTGCGGCCCAGGTAGATCAGCTCACCGTCGGCGTTCCAGGTGACCAGGTCGCCGGTGCGGTACATGCGCGCGCCAGTCCCGAAGGGGTTGGCCACGAAGCGATCCGCGGACAGGTCCGGGCGGCCCAGGTAGCCGCGGGCCAGCTGATCGCCCGCCAGGTAGAGCTCACCGGCGACACCCGGCGCGACCGGGTTCAGGCGGCCGTCGAGCACGTAGGTCTGGGTGTTCCAGACCGGGCGGCCCATGGGCACGAACGTGGTGTCGGTGTCGATCACCTCGTGGTGGGTCACCTCGACCGCGGCCTCGGTCGGGCCGTACAGGTTGTGCAGGCGCGCGCCGGTCAGCTCGCGCAGCTTGGCGGCGGTGCCGACGGGCAGGCCCTCACCGGAGGCGAACACCTGGCGCAGGCCGGTGCAGTTCGCCGCGGCCGGCTCGGTCACGAAGACCGCCATCATGGACGGCACGAAGTGCGCGTGGGTGATGCCCGCGCGAATGATCAACTCGGCCAGGTACTTCGGGTCGCGGTGACCGTCGGGCGCGGCCACCACCAGCTTGGCGCCGATCTGCAAGGGCCAGAAGAACTCCCACACCGACACGTCGAAGGTGAAGGGGGTCTTCTGCAGCACCACGTCGTCGGCGGTGAGCCGGTAGCGGTCCTGACCCCACACCAGGCGGTTCACCACGGCGGCGTGCGACACCGCCACGCCCTTGGGGCGGCCGGTGGAACCGGAGGTGAAGATGACGTAGCAGGCGTTCGACTCCCGCAGCGGCGCGAGCCGATCGGCGTCGGTGAGCGGGGTCGCGGCGTAGCCGGCCAGATCGAGGGTGTCGACCGCCAGCACCGGCAGGTCGCGCGCGGTGGTGAAACCGTCGCGGGCGGTGGTCAGCACGAGCACCGGGCCCGCCGCGTCCAGCACGTAGTCGGTGCGCTGCTCGGGCTGATCCGGGTCGACCGGGACGTACGCGCCGCCGGCGGCCAGGATCGCGTACATGCCGACCAGCAGGTCGTGCGAGCGGCGGATCGCCAGCGCCACCCGGGATTCCGGGCCGACGCCGCACTCGACCAGCTTGCGGGCCAGGCGGTGCACGCGGCCGGAGAACTCGCCGTAGGACAGAGTCGTCCCGTCGAATTCGACTGCCGGGGCGTTCGGGCAGGTCAGAGCTCGCGACTCGAACAGGGCGACCAGGGTCGCGGGGGTGGTCTCACCCCACGCGCCCACCGGCAGCGCCGAGCGGATGTCGTGGGCGGTGTCGTTCCAGCCGGTCAGCACCTGCGCGCGCTCGGCGTCGGTGAGCAGGTCGATATCGCCGACCGGGCGGTCCGGGGCGGCGGTGACCGCGTCCAGCACCACGTCCAGGCGACGGGCGAAGGCCGCGATGGTGGCCTCGTCGAAAATGTCGGTGGCGTAGGTGAACACGGCGTCCAGCCCACCCGCCGCGCGGTCCTCGACCAGCGACAGCTGCAGATCGAACTTGGCGATGCCCGGGTCCAGCTCGACCCGCGAGGCGGTCAGGCCGTTCAGCTCGAGGCTGGTCTGCGTGGTGTTCTGCAGATCCAGGGCCACCTGGAACAGCGGGTGGCGGGCCTGCGAGCGCATCGGGCTGAGCACCTCGACCAGGCGCTCGAACGGGACGTCCGCGTGCGCGAAGGCGCGCAGGTCGGTCTCGCGCACCTGGGCCAGCAGCTCCCGGAACGAACGGTCCGGGGCCACCTCGGTGCGCAGCACCAGGGTGTTGACGAACATGCCGACCAGGTCGTCGAGCGCCTGCTCGCCGCGCCCGGCGACCACCGCGGACGAGGACATCGGCAGCGAGCGGAAGCGGTCGATGACGCCCTTGGTCGAGTCGTAGACGACGACCGTCGCGGTGTTGATGAAGCCGAAGGC
>NZ_JBHWHH010000336.1:0-2486 GCF_042732555.1 Nocardia sp. NPDC059764 | reverse complement strand
CTATACCCCCGGGACGTCGACCCGGGGCATCGTGATCTCCACGATCGGCAGGCGCAGCGCGCCCGGGGCCGTGGGCGGGACCACGGGACTGCGCGGTGTGGTCGGGGCGATCCGCCGATAGGCCGCACCCGGCTCCGGGCGGGGATCGGGCTCACCCTTGTTGGGCCACAAGGAGATCGCGCGTTCGGCCTGGGCGGTGATGGTGAGCGACGGGTTGACGCCGAGGTTCGCCGAGATGGTGGAGCCGTCGACGATGTGCAGGCCCGGGTGGCCGTAGAGGCGGTGGTAGGCGTCCACGACGCCGGTGGCGGGCGAGTCCCCGATGGCGCAGCCGCCCAGGAAATGACCGGTCATCGGAATCTTCAGGATGCTCGAGCTCGCGCCGATCGGAATGCCGTCGACGGCGTCGGCGACCCGGCGGGCGACCTCGTGTCCGGCCGGCACCCAGGTCGGATTGGGTTGGCCGTCACCCTGTTTGGTGGTCATGCGGCGGCCGAAGAGCCCGCGCTTGGTGTAGGTGGTGATGGAGTTGTCCACCGACTGCATGACCAGCAGGCCGATGGTGCGCTCGGACCAGTGGCGGGAATTGTGCACCCGCACGGCGTCGCGAGGGTGACGGCGGGCCGCCCGAAGCCAGAGCCGCCAGCGCGGGGTATCGCCCTCGTCGTCGACCATCAGGGTGCTCATGACGCCGAAGGCATTGCTGCCCTTGCCATATCGAACCGGTTCCACGTGGGTGTCGTGGTCGGGGTGGATCGAGGAGGTGATCGCCACGCCCTTGGTGTAATCCGCCCGCGGGTCGCGGCTGCGCACGCCGAGCAACTCCTCGGAGTTGGTGCGGGACAGGTGGCCGAGCCGATCGGAGATCCCGGTGAGCGAGCCCTTGTCCCGCAGCCGGTGCAGCAGGCGCTGCGTGCCCAGCGAGGCGGCGGCGAAAATCACCTGTTCGGCGGTGAATTCGTTCCGCTGCTTGCGGAACAGCCGTCCGGTGCGGGCCGTCTCCACGGCGTACCCGCCGCCGTTCAACGGCCGCACATCGGTGACGGTGGTCAGCGGATGCACCACGGCCCCGGCCTGCTCGGCCAGATACAGGTAGTTCTTGACCAGTGTGTTCTTGGCATTGTGCCGACACCCCGTCATGCACTCGCCGCAATGGGTACAGGTGCGCCGGCCCGGCCCGGCCCCGCCGAAGAACGGGTCCGGCACATCCTCACCCGGACGCCGACCGGCCCCGCCGAAGAAGACGCCGACGGGCGTGGCCTGGTAACTGTCGCCGATCCCCATGCTGTCGGCCACGTCCCGCAGCACCCGGTCCGCGGGCGTGGTCGCCGGATTGACCGTCACCCCCAGCATCCGTTTGGCCTGGTCGTAGTGCGGCGCGAGCTCGTCCTTCCAATCCGTGATGTGCCCCCACTGCCGATCGGCGTAGAACTTGTCCGGCGGCTCGTACAGGGTGTTGGCGTAGACCAGCGAGCCGCCCCCGACCCCCGCCCCGGCCATCACGAAGGTGTCGTTCAACAGCGCCAGCCGCTGAATCCCGAAGCACCCCAGCGCCGGAGCCCACAGATACCGCCGCAACCGCCAGGACGTCTTCGCGAACTCATGGTCCGCGAACCGCCGCCCGGCCTCCAGTACGCCGACGCGGTAGCCCTTCTCGGTCAGCCGCAACGCGCTCACGCTGCCGCCGAAGCCGGAGCCGATCACGATGACGTCGTAGTCGAATCGCATGACTCGACGCTACGACCAGCGGTTATGAGAACATGACAGACCGGCGGCCAGAAAATCAACACTTTCGGCCACCCGAGCTGGAATCAGATACCCCAGCCATAGCCCGCTCAGTCATAGTGGCCTCGGCACGCAATCACCGTGACGGTGTCCTCGTCGGCACGGTAGACCAGCCGATGCTCCTGGTCGATGCGTCGAGACCACCATCCCGACAGGTTCTGCCGTAACGGCTCAGGCTTGCCGATCCCTTCACCATTGCCATGGCGGCGAATATCTTCGATCAGAAGATTTATGCGCCGCAACATCTTTCGATCCTCCACCTGCCAGTGACAGCAGTCTTCCCATCCGTTGCGATCGAAGCGCACGAAGCTCACCGCTCGGACTCCTCCCCATCGGGCACATCGATGAGTTCATGGGTTTCCACGCGCCCGGCGTCGACTGCCGCAATGGATTCCATGAGCCGCCGGGCCATTGCCGGCGAGGACATCAGGTAGGCGGTTTCCTTCATCGCGTTGTACTCCGCGAGGGAGATCACCACGGCCGGGGCCTTGCCACCACTCCGGGTGATGACCACTTCATCATTGTCCTCAGTGGCAGCATCCAGCACCGCGTAGAAATTGGCCCGAGCCTCGGTGGCGTGCATGGCGCGCATGGTGAGTCCTTTCGGCGCGAAATGTTCAACCCATACCACCAAATAACGTACGCAATTACGTACGGGTGATGACAGAGGATCAGCTGAGACCTTCGGGCTGGCGCTGTTC
>NZ_JBHWHH010000335.1:0-2502 GCF_042732555.1 Nocardia sp. NPDC059764 | reverse complement strand
CGGTGCGGGCGTCGTCGTTCGGGCAGGCGGTCAGAAGAGGGTGGGTTCGCCGAAGCCGGGGGTGCGCTCTATTTCGAGGAGGCGCTGTTTGGTGGTGAGGCCGCCGGGGGCGGAGAAGCCGTGGAGGGCGTGATCTGCGGCGAGCACTCGGTGGCACGGGATGATCAGCGGGATGGGGTTGCGGCCCAAGGATTGGCCGACAGCCTGGGCGCCGCCGGGAGCGCCGATGCGGTTGGCGACCGTGCCGTAGTTGAGGGTGTGGCCGGGGTCGATGGCCCGGGTGACCTCGTAGACGGCTCGGTCGAAATCGTTGAAGAGGGTGGGGTCCACGGGGATCCAGCGAAGGTCGTCGAGTTCGCCGGTCAGATGGGCCTGGATGCGGGCGATGGCCTCGGCCATCTCGGGGGTGGGGGCGGCCTCGTGGAGGTCGGCGCGGCGGTGACGGCGCAGGATGTGGGTACGGGTGGCCGCCGGGTCGCGGTCGGGGAGGGCGAAACGCAGGACGCCGGTGGCGCTCCAGGCGATGGCGCAGACGCCGATCGCGGTATCGAAGAGCGCCGCCGACGCCTGGGAGCGGACCGGGGCGGACATAAGGCCAGTGTGCACGGTGGCACCGACAGAACTCAGATTAAAGGCCAGTTTGCTAGAACTGGACTGATTCTTTGCGGCAGGGGATGGTGGACAGGGCCGCCGCAGCCGAAGCGTCACGGCCCGACCTCCGGCGCGCGGGCTCCGAGAGCGGGTCGGGGCGCAGGGAGGCGATGGCGGCGAGGTCCGAATACTGGCGGGCCGCTTCATATTCGCCGACCGACCAGTCTGACATGGGGGCATGCGGGCGATACCGCTCCAGCAGCACACCCCAGCGCTCGCCGGGTGCGGGCGCGAACCGGTACACGAGACCGGCGAACGCCGCGACAATCACGAAGGAACCGAGTAGTGCGACCATGACCCCATGGTGGCCTCGCCCTGGACTTGAAGAAAATATCCAGTGCCTGAATACTGGCCTGTATGGCGACACGAGTGATCGGCGCGGCCAGTCTCACCCGCGACCTGGGCCGGTGGCGTAACGACGAACCGGGCGCGACCGCGGACAACGGCAAACGGTCCGCGCGGCCCGCGTACGTGGCCCTGGCGGAGAGCATCCGCCTGCTCATCCACGACGGCCGCGCCCCGCTGGGCGTGGCCCTGCCCAGCGAACGCGATCTGTCCACCAGCCTCGCGGTCAGCCGCACCACCGTCACCTCCGCGTATTCGCTACTGCGCGAACACGGTTACCTGATCAGCCGTCAGGGTTCGCGCAGCACGGTGGCGCTGCCGCCGACCGTGGTGCACGACGGCGCGAAGCCGGCCCGCAGCATCCTGGCCATGATGGCGCAGCCGGAACTGCCGACCATCGACATGACCTACGCGGCCATGGCCGCCCCGCCGCAGATGACCGAGGCGTACTCCTTTGCCCTGCAAGGTCTTCCGACCTATCTGGGCACGCACGGCATGGACCCGGTGGGCGTGCTCATGCTGCGCGAGGCGCTGGCCCGCCGCTACACCGAACGCGGCCTGCCCACCGAACCGGACCAAATCCTCATCACCCTGGGCGCGCAGCACGGCCTGCGCCTGCTGCTCAATGTGCTCACCACCCCGGCCGAGCGGGTGCTGATCGAGCACCCCACCTACCCGAACGCCATCGAGGCGATTCGCGATGTGGGCGCGCGCCCGGTGCCGGTCCCGATGCGCCCGGACGGCTGGGATCTGGACGGAATCCGCAGTGCCGCACGGCAAACCGCCGCCAGCATGGCGTACCTGATCCCCGACTTCAACAACCCCACCGGCCATCTGCTGGACGCGGAGGGCCGCGCCGAGCTGGCCGCCATCGCCCGCGAGACCCGGATGACGGTGATCGTGGACGAGTCGATGGGCGACCTGAACCTGTCCGGTGTCGAATCCCCGCCGCCCGCGGCGGCTTTCGCCCGCGGTTCGGAGATCGTCACCATCGGTTCGGCGTCGAAGTCGTTCTGGGGCGGTCTGCGGGTCGGCTGGGTCCGCGCCAATCAGCCATTGATCACCAAACTGCTGGGCACCCGCTCCACCGTCGACCTCGGCACCCCGGTGATGGATCAGCTGGCTACCGTCCATCTGCTCCGCAACGAGGACGAGATCCTCCCCACCCGCCGGGCGCAACTCCGCTCCCGGCGCGCGGTCCTGCTGGAAACCCTCGCCGAGGAACTCCCCGACTGGCGGGTCACCCCCGGCGCGGGCGGCATGTCCCTGTGGGCCCAGCTTCCCGCTCCGGTCTCGACGGCGCTCGCCGCCACCGCGCCCAATCACGGCGTATTGCTCGCCGCCGGACCACGTTTCGGCGTCCAGGGCGCGTTCGAGCGGTTCATCCGCCTCCCGTTCACTCACGAGGAGGCCGATATCCGCGTCGCGGTGAAGTCGATCGCCGCGGCCTACCAGGGCCTCACCCCGCACGCCGCCGACCCGCTGGCCCCGCTCATCACCTACTGA
>NZ_JBHWHH010000334.1:0-2586 GCF_042732555.1 Nocardia sp. NPDC059764 | reverse complement strand
GTCCCGCACATCAGTGAGCGCGCTCCGAAAAAATCGGAAACAAGTTCATTTAAAAACAGCCCGGCCGGTACCCCACTCGAGGTACTTTCCTGCCGAGTCCGTCACCGGACCGGAAGGGTTGAAACACAGTGTTCATTGGGCAAATCGGGTCGACCGCGATCCTTGCGGCCGGAGATTCGGCCGACTCCTCCGGCTTCTCCGCCGGCAGCCTCCTGATCCCAGCGGCCGGCGTGGTCCTGCTGATCGTGGGGCTCGTACTGCGCAACCGGTCGAAGACGACCCCCGTCGCAGCGGAAGAGGGCGGCATCCCCGCCGAGACCGCGTCATCCGGCCTGCCCAAGCACACGGGCACCATCGTCGCCGTCGCCGGCATCCTGATCCTGGCGCTCGGCCTCGTCGCCGGCCTCACCAAGTCCGGCGCCATCTCGGCCAAGGATCCCGAACTGGCCGTGGGCAACTGCGTCACCGCCACCGACTACCGCGGCGCCCAGATCGGCAAGATCAAGCCGACCGCCTGCGAGGACAACTCCGCGGTCTACGAACTCGCCGCCTCGGTGAAGAACGGCGCCACCTGCCCCGATGGCAAGCTGCGCGACGCCGGCTACTTCGTGCTCACCAACGGCAACAACTCGCTGTGCTTCGCCCCCAACGTCAAGGTGGGCAGCTGCTACAGCATGCAACCCGACGTCAACCAGATCGCGCCCATCGACTGCGCGGCCAAGAACGGCACCGCCATCACCGTCCAGATCGGCGGCCGCTTCGACGGCACCACCGACACCAACCAGTGCGCCATCCCCGCCGGCGCGACCGTGACCCCGCAGCCCGCGCGCGTGGTGTGCTGGCAGCCGGTCGCACCGGTCAGCTAGTCGACACACAGCGAAGGGCCCCGGCGGTCACACCGCCGGGGCCCTTCGTCACATCCGGGGACTAGCCCGCCGCGACCGCGACGCTCTCCGCGCCCACGCGCGGGTAGGTCGGGTACTCGATACCCGAGATGTACTGCACGGTCCGCACGACCTGGCACGAGTAACCGAACTCGTTGTCGTACCAGAGGTAGAGGATCGCGGTGTCGCCGTCCACGATGGTGGCGTTGGCGTCCACGATCGAGGCCGCGCGCGAGCCGATGAAGTCACTCGAGACCACGTCGGTGGCCGCGGTGAAATCGAGGTTGCGGCTCAACGGACCCGACAGCGACATTTCGCGCAGGTACTCGAGCACCTCGTCCTTCGAGGTCGCGCGCTTCAGCTGCAGGTTCAGGATCGCCACCGAGACATCCGGGGTGGGAACGCGAATCGAGCTGCCGGTGATCTTGGCCTGGAAGTCCGGCATGGCCTTCTTGACCGCGGACTGCGCGCCGGTCTCGGTCAGCACCAGGTTGAACGGCGCGGACCGGCCGCGACGGTCGGAGCTGTGGTAGTTGTCCAGCAGGTTCTGGTCATTGGTGAACGAGTGCACCGTCTCCACGTGGCCGCGCACGATGCCGAACTCGTCCTCCATCGCCTTCAGCGGCGGGACGATCGCATTGGTGGTGCAGGACGCGCAGGAGTAGATGGTCTGCGACAGGTCCAGCTCACGGTGGTTGACGCCGTGCACGATGTTCGGGACGTCGCCCTTGCCGGGCGCGGTCAGCACGACCTTCGAGATGCCTGGGCGCAGGTGCTGTTCCAGGCCCGCGCGGTCACGCCACTTGCCGGTGTTGTCGATCAGGATCGCGTTGTCGATCCCGTACTCGGTGTAGTCGATCGAGGTCGGGTCGTTGCTGTAGATGAACTTGATCGCGTTGCCGTTGGCGATGATCGTGCTGTTCTCGGCGTCGACCTTGATGGTGCCGTTGAACTGGCCGTGCACCGAGTCGCGGCGCAGCAGCGACGCGCGCTTGATCAGGTCGTCCTCGCCGCCCTTGCGGACCACGACGGCCCGCAGGACCAGGCCATTGCCGGAGCCGACCTTCTCGATGAGCAGGCGCGACACCAGGCGGCCGATGCGGCCGAAGCCGTACAGCACGACATCGCGCGGGCCCTGCGCCTCGGCCTTGTTGCCGTCGATCACCTCGGCGAGCACGTCGGCGGTGAACTCGGGGACCGACAGGCCGCGCTCGTCGGCGCGGTAGGCCATCACCAGACGGCCCAGGTCGATCTTGCTGGGGCCCAGGTCGAGCGAGCGCAGCGCCTCCAGGAAGGGCAGCGTCTCGTCGATCGACAGTTCCTCGCCCTCGATCTGCCGCGCGAACCGGTGGGTCCGCAGGATGCTGATCACCGACTTGTTCACCAGTGACCGGCTGTGCAGCAGAATCGTCACCCCCTTGTCCCGATACAAGCTGCCGATGATCGGAATCATCGCCTCCGCCGCAGCCTCGTGAGCGTTCCAGCGGTCAAGATGGTCGGTAGTCAACACAAGTCCTCGGGGTTTCCTCGATCTGCACGTGCTGTCGATGCTATCCAGCCCCGAAGTCGCACAATCCTCGGCTACCCGCATGTGAGATCCACGTCGCCCTCGAGGGGGGAACGGACGCCCTGCCGCACTACGGCGGTTGACCCGCGCCCTCCACCCCCGCCCCCCCCGCCACGCTCACACCGAAGTGGGCGG
>NZ_JBHWHH010000333.1:0-2604 GCF_042732555.1 Nocardia sp. NPDC059764 | reverse complement strand
GGACCGCTCGCGGTCCCGGCGTTCGAGCTGCTGTCACTCACAGGTTCGAGTATCGCTTGTGTCGCAGGTCACCCGGCTACTTGGTGGCTCTGTCGTAGATCTTGGCCACCGAGCCGGTGTTCGGAGTGAACAGCTCCTTGTCCACGGTCTTCCAGCCGCCGAGGTCGTCGATGGTGTACAGCTTCTGCGGGGTCGGGAAGGTCTTGGCGTTGTCCGAACGCACCTGCGGGTCGACCGGACGGAAGCCCGCCTCGGCGAAGGCCTGCTGCGCGTCCTTGGTGTAGAGGAAGTCGCGGAAGGCGATGGCGTTCTTCAGATTCTTGGAGTTCTTCAGCACCGCGACCGGGTTGTCGATCCGGAAGGTGGTGTCGGGCACGACGTGCTCGATCGGGTCACCCTTGGTCTCGGAGAAGATGGCCTCGTTCTCGTAGCTGAGCAGCACGTCGCCGGTGCCCTGCAGGAAGGTGTCGGTGGCCTCGCGACCCGACTTCGGCTGCACGTGCACGTGGCCCAGCAGCTGGGTCAGGTAGTCCAGACCGGCCTGCGTGTTCTTGCCGCCCTCGCTCTTGGCGGCGTAGGGGGCCAGCAGGTTCCACTTGGCCGCACCCGAGCTGAACGGGTTGGGGGTCACCACCTCGATGCCCGGCTCGAGCAGGTCGTCCCAGTTCTTGATGCCCTTGGGGTTGCCCTTGCGGACCGCGATCACCACGACCGAACCGAACGGGACGCCCTTGTGGGCATCGGCGTTCCAGCCCGCGTCCACCTGACCGGAATCCACCAGGCGGGTGATGTCGGGCTCGACCGAGAAGCTCACCACGTCGGCCTCGGCGCCGTCCTTGACCTTGCGGGACTGATCGCCGGAGGGACCGTAGGAGGCCTGGAACTGGGTGCCCTTGCCGGCGTCGGTCTTGTTGTAGACCGGGATCACCTTGTCGTAGGCGGCCTTCGCGACCGAGTACGCGAACAGGTTGATATTGCCGCCGCCACCGGCCGCCGCACCCTCGTCCTTGGTGTCGGCCGCGCCGCCGCTGCAGGCGGTGAGCACGGTGGCCGCGACCGCGGTGAGAGCGACGGCGAAGGTAGATCGGCGGGACAGGCGAATATTGCGGGACATCGGCGTGGACCTTTCGGGCTACCCGCCGGTGGGACGTCGACCGGCGGGAATGAACGTTTGCCGTAGACCCGTCACGTCAGGAGATCCGCGACGGTGGCGCTCCGGCCCGAAGGCCGCCGGGGGACGAACACGAACTGCGAAAAATGCGCGCGCCAAGTCTACTCAGACGTGCAGCAGTGCCCGATCGGCGATCAGCGACAGTGGATGTCAGCGACCGCGAGGCAACCCACAGCGATCAACGCCAATTCATGGCGGACCTGGGGAACAACGCTCGACAGCACGGGGCGACTTTAACAGAGGTGCACGTCAGGCCGCTAATCTCCGGTGGTTTGAAATCGTCTCGAGCACAACCCTGGTCGAGCACGGCAGACTGTATCGAGACTGCTGACTTCCAACGGGGGACATCCATGACGACAGCGCCCGCACGTATCCGCCGGGACTTCCCGGGCATCTCCACTCGCGCCTGGGAGCACCCGGCCGACCGCACCGCACTGGTCGGCCTCCGGCAGCTGAGCGGCTTCGACACCCTGCTGCGCACCCTCTCGGGTCTGCTGCAGGAGCGGCAGCACCGGCTCATGTACCTGGCGACCGCGGTGCGGGTCGACGAGCGGCAGTTCAAGAACCTCCACCAGCTGCGCGCGGACGCGGTCAAGATCCTCGACGCGCAGCGCACCCCGGAGATGTTCGTGCTGCAGCAGCCCGATGCCAATGCCTTCACCATCGGCATGGACCGCCCGTTCATCGTGGTGACCACCGGCCTGCTGGATCTGCTCGACCACGAGGAGCTGCGCTTCGTGGTCGGCCACGAGCTCGGACACGCGCTGTCCGGGCACGCGGTCTACCGGACCATGCTCATGCACCTCATGCGGATCGCCGACGGCATCGGCTGGATGCCGGTGGGCGGCTGGGCGGTTCGCGCCATCGTGGCCGCGCTGATGGAGTGGAGCCGCAAGTCCGAGCTGTCCGGGGACCGGGCCGGGCTGCTGGTCGGGCAGGACGTGGAGGCGTCGGTGCGGGTGCACATGAAGCTCGCGGGCGGCTCCCGGGTCGACGAGATGAGCCACGCGGCCTTCCTCACCCAGGCCGACGACTACGACCGCGCGGGCGACCTGCGCGACGGCGTGCTCAAACTGCTGAACCTGGAACTGGCCAGCCACCCGTTCTCGGTACTGCGGGCCGCGGAGCTGCGGCGCTGGATCGCCAGCGGTGAGTACAACCGGGTGCTGGACGGGCAGTACCCGCGCCGGGAGCAGGACAAGGACGCGCGGATCAGCGAGGAGATCAAGCACGCGGCGCGGTCGTACAAGGAGAGCTTCGACCAGTCGGAGGACCCGCTGATCCGCACCGTGCGCAACCTGGGCCGCGATGTCGGGGCCACAGTCACCACGGTGGGGCAGGAAGTCGGGGAGACGCTGTCGAAGCTCGGCAAGCGGCTCCGCGGCGACAGCGACGACAAGCGGAACGAATGAGAAAGGGGTCCGGGGCATGGC
>NZ_JBHWHH010000332.1:0-2677 GCF_042732555.1 Nocardia sp. NPDC059764 | reverse complement strand
CGGGAAATCCCGTGCGCCCCACGCCTGCTCATCCGGGGGTCCGGGGGCCTGGCCCCCGCAGCCTCCCGACTCCGGTCAGGAGTTGTAGATCGCGTCCACGTCGGCCGCGTACTGCTTCATGACGACGGCCCGCTTGAGCGACAGCTTCGGGGTCAGCTCGCCACCCTCCTGGGTCCAGTCGACCGGCAGGATGCGGACCTTCTTGATCGCCTCCGCGTGCGAGACCAGCTTGTTGGTGGCAGCGACCGCGTCATTGATCTCGCCGACCAGGGCCGGGTTCTCGATGAGGTGCTCGATCGGGGTGTCGGCGGGAATCCCGTTGCGCGTCTTCCACGCCGGCAGCGCCTCGGGGTCGAGGGTGACCAGCGCACCGATGAAGGGCTGCCCGTCGCCGACCACCATGACCTGGCTGATCAGCGCGTTCTGCCGCAGCGAGTCCTCGAGCATGGCCGGGGAGACGTTCTTGCCGCCCGCGGTGACCAGGATTTCCTTCTTGCGACCGGTGATCGCGATGAAGCCCTGCTCGTCGATGGCGCCCAGGTCGCCGGTCTTGAACCAGCCGTCGGCGTCGAACGCGTCGGCGCTGGCCTCGGGGTTGTTCCAGTAGCCGCCGAACACGACCGGGCCGCGGATCAGCAGTTCGCCGTCGTCGGCGACCTTGGCGCCGTGGCCGGGCAGCGGGCGGCCGACCGAACCGACCTTGATGTGCTCGGGAGTGTTCACGCTGACGGCCGCGGTGGACTCGGTCAGACCGTAGCCCTCGTAGATGGTGACGCCGGCGCCGCGGAAGTAGTGGCCCAGGCGCGCGCCGAGCGGGCCGCCGCCGGAGACGGCGGACTCGCACTGGCCGCCCATGGCCTCGCGCAGCTTGGAGTAGACCAGCTTGTCGAACAGCATGTGCTGGGCCTTGAGCACCAGGTTCGGCTTGCCGGCCTGCTGGGCCTGGCTGTACTGGATGGCGATCTCGGTGGCGTAGTCGAAGATCTTGCCCTTGCCGCCGTCGTGCGCCTTCTGCTTGGCGCCGTTGAACACCTTCTCGAACACGCGCGGCACCGAGAGGATGAAGTTCGGCTGGTACTGG
Organism: Nocardia sp. NPDC059764; assembly: GCF_042732555.1. NCBI lineage: Bacteria > Bacillati > Actinomycetota > Actinomycetes > Mycobacteriales > Nocardiaceae > Nocardia > Nocardia sp. NPDC059764. The sequence continues at coordinate 1,596 of NZ_JBHWHH010000332.1, read as the reverse complement.
CCGAACTGCTCGACCAGGGTGGACCAGTCGGCGGTGTGGGCGACGGTGACGCCGGCGTCGAACGCGGCCAGCGCGACCGCGCGGGCGAAGACGTGGGCCAGCGGCAGGAACAGCAGCGACTTGCGGCCGGGGCGCAGGAACTCGCTCATGGCGGAGCGGTCGGCGGCCGACTCGGCGTACAGGTTGGCGTGCGAGAGCATGACGCCCTTGGGCCGGCCGGTGGTGCCGGAGGTGTAGATGAGGGTCGCCGGGGAGGCGGCCTTCACCTGGGCGCGGCGGTCGTGCACCACGGCGTCGTCGAGTTCGGCGCCGCGCGCGGTGAGTTCGGTGATCGCGCCCTTGTCGAGCTGCAGGACCTCGCGCAGGCTGTCCAGGCCGGACTCGATCTCGGCGATGGTGGCGCGGTGCTTGTCGTTCTGGACGACGGTGAGCTTGGTGGCGGAGTCCTCGAGGATCCAGCGCGCCTGCTCGGCGGAGGAGGAGTCGTAGATCGCGACGGTGCAGCCGCCGGCCGCCCAGATGGCGAAGTCCAGCACGACCCACTCGTAGCTGGTCTGAGCCATGATGGCGACGCGGTCGCCGAGCTCGATACCGGAGGCCACCAGTCCCTTGGCCACGTCGGTCACGGTCTTCGCGAACGTCGCCGCCGTGACGTCGTTCCAGCCGCCCTTGCCATTCGGAGTGTTGAAGACCACCAGGTCAGGGGTCTTCTCAGCATGCCGGAACGCGCCGTCCGACATGTTGGCGTTCTCCGGAATGGTGTAGGTAGCCGGGACTTCGAACTCTCGCATCGCTGCCCTTCCACAGAGGTTTACTGGCGGGTAATTTACGCCACGCTCACAGGTAACTCTCCGCCGACCGCCCGAACCTGTTCCCGGACGGTCTCGCGCTGTGACTCTTCTCTATCCTATTGACCGGCTTTGGGCCGGTCGAAGCGCCTGGCGCAGGAACTGTCCGAGTTCGACGGTGACCGCCGCGGCCGGCGTCACCAGCGCCGCCTGCAGCTGGGCCACGTGCCAGAGACCCTCGGTCTCGGTGAACTCGGTCGGCACACCCGCCGCACGCAGCTGCGCCACCAGCCGCGTGCACTGGTCGTGCAGCAGCTCGGCCTTGTCGGCCTGAACGTAGGTGGGCGGCAGACCGTGCAGTTCGCCCAGCAGCGGCGCGTACCCGGCGTCCTTGCCGTCGCCGCCACCCAGGTAGGCCGCGGCGCAGGCCCGCGACCACGGCTTGTTGATGACCAGATCGCGGTTGCGGGTGGGGACCTCGTTCGGGTCGGCCCACGGCGCGATCAGGCCCAGCGCGGCCGGAGTCAGGCCGTGCCGGTCGCGCAGCCGCCCGGCCAGCGCCAGCGACAGCCCGCCACCGGCCGAATCACCGGCCACCGCAATGCGTTCCGGCCGGAAACCGGCCCGGACCAGTGCCAGGAACGCGGCCTCGGCGTCCTCGAGCGCCGCCGGGAACGGGTGCTCGGGGGCCAGCCGGTAGTCGGGAACCTGCACGGCGCAGCCGGTTTCGCGGGACAGGTAGGCCGCCAGCGAGCGGTGCGTGAGCGGCGAGCCGACGGTGTAGCCGCCGCCGTGCAGGTACCTGTCT
>NZ_JBHWHH010000331.1:0-2777 GCF_042732555.1 Nocardia sp. NPDC059764 | reverse complement strand
GCCCGGTGCCGCTGTTAAAGTTCAAGTGTTGTCTGCCAACACCGTCATGGTTCTCGGCGTTCTCTCGCTGAATCCGTGGCCTGACCTATGTCGTTAGCCAGGAGGATCTGTGCTTTCCGCCTTCGTGTCGGCTTTCCGGACCCCGGACTTACGGCGGAAGATTCTCTTCACGCTGGGACTGATCGCGCTCTACCGGCTCGGTGCGTCGCTGCCTTCGCCGGGCGTCAGTTACAAGAACGTTCAAGAGTGCGTCAATCTGGTCAACGGCGGTGACTCCGCCGGTATCTACCAGCTGATCAACCTCTTCTCCGGCGGCGCGCTGCTGCAGCTGTCCGTGTTCGCGATCGGCATCATGCCGTACATCACGGCCAGCATCATCATCCAGCTGTTGACCGTCGTGATCCCGCGGTTCGAGGAACTGCGAAAAGAGGGTCAAGCGGGTCAGAACAAGATGACCCAGTACACGCGCTATCTGTCCGTGGCGCTGGCGATCCTGCAGTCGACCGGTCTGGTCGCGCTCGCCTCCCGCGGTCAGCTGCTGCGTGGCTGCCCCAAGGACATTCTCGACGACACCTCCATCTTCGGCATGATCATCATCGTGCTGGTCATGACCGCGGGCGCGGCCCTGGTCATGTGGTTCGGCGAGCAGATCACCGAGCGCGGCATCGGTAACGGCATGTCGCTGTTGATCTTCGCGGGTATCGCCGCCCGTATCCCCTCCGAGGGCAAGATGATCTGGGACAGCCGCGGCGTGGGCATCTTCGCCCTGGTCTGCGCGGCCGCCCTGGTGGTCATCGTCGGCGTCATCTTCGTCGAGCAGGGCCAGCGCCGGATTCCGGTGCAGTACGCCAAGCGCGTGGTCGGCCGGAAGATGTACGGCGGTTCCTCGACCTATCTGCCGCTGAAGGTCAACCAGGCGGGTGTGATCCCGGTGATCTTCGCGTCGTCGCTGCTGTACCTGCCGAACCTGCTGGCGCAGCTGACCCAGAAGAGCACGGGCAATCCGGCCAAGTGGCAGGAGCTGATCCAGAAGTATCTGGTCAACCCGAGCAACCCGGTCTACGTGGGGATCTACTTCGCCCTGATCGTGTTCTTCACCTACTTCTACGTCGCGATCACCTTCAACCCGGAGGAGCGCGCGGACGAGATGAAGAAGTTCGGCGGCTTCATCCCGGGCTACCGGCCGGGCAAGCCGACCGCCGATTACCTGAACTATGTCCTGAGCCGGATCACCCTCCCCGGCTCCATCTACCTCGGTGCTGTCGCTGTTTTGCCGAACTTGCTCCTCGGCATCGGAGCCTCGGGCGGCGTGACGAATCTGCCGTTCGGTGGTACCGCGGTGCTGATCATTGTGAGCGTCGGCCTCGATACCGTGAAACAAATCGAGAGCCAGTTGATGAACCGAAACTACGAAGGGTTCCTGAAGTGAGACTCGTACTGCTCGGACCGCCCGGCGCCGGTAAAGGCACCCAGGCCGAACTGTTGTCGGAAAAGCTCGGTGTTCCGCACATCTCCACTGGAGCCCTGTTTCGCACGAACATCGACCAGCAGACCGCGCTGGGCAAGGAAGCCCAGGGGTACATCGACGCCGGCAACCTGGTGCCGTCGGACGTGACCAACCGCATGGTCGAGGCCCGGATCGCCGAGCCGGACGCCGTCAACGGCTTCATCCTGGACGGCTACCCGCGCACCGTGGATCAGGCCGAGGCGCTGGAGAAGATGCTGAAGGGCATGGGCAAGGAGCTCGACGCCGTGCTGTCCTTCGTGGTCGACGAGGACGTGGTGGTCGAGCGCATGCTGGCCCGTGGCCGCGGCGACGACACCGAAGAGGTCATCCGCAACCGCATGCGCGTCTACCGCGAGGAGACCGAGCCGCTGCTGGTGCACTATGACGGCCAGGTCGTGTCGGTCGAGGGCGTCGGCGAGATCGCCGAGGTCAACGAGAACGCGCTCAAGGCCCTGGGTCGCTGAATGGTCTTCGGCCGTAAGAGCAAGCGGGTGGTGCCTTTCCGCACCGCCGGTGAACTGGATGCCATGGCGGCGGCCGGCGCTATCGTCGGCCGCGCGCTGGTGGCGGTGCGCGACGCCGCCAAGCCCGGGGTCTCGACCCTGGAGCTGGACGAGGTGGCCGAGCAGGTCATCCGCGAGGCCAACGCGATCCCGTCGTTCAAGGGCTATCACGGCTTCCCGGGTTCGATCTGCTCGTCGGTGAACGACCGTGTGGTGCACGGCATTCCGTCCAAGGGCGACATCCTGTCCGAGGGCGATCTGGTCTCCATCGACTGCGGCGCCATCCTCGACGGCTGGCACGGCGATTCGGCGTGGACCTTCGGCGTCGGCACCATCATCGAGGCGGACCGCCTGCTCAGCGAGGCGACCAAGCTCTCGATGGAGGCCGGCATCGCCGCCATGATCCCCGGCAACCGGCTCTCGGACGTCTCGCACGCCATCGAGCAGGGCACCTACGCCGCGGAGAAGCTGCACGGCCGCAAGTACGGCATCGTCTCCGGCTACGGCGGCCACGCCATCGGCCGTGAGATGCACATGGATCCGTTCCTGCCGAACGAGGGCGCTCCCGGCAAGGGTCCCGAGCTGCGCGTCGGCTCGGTCCTGGCCATCGAGCCCATGCTCACCCTCGGCACCACGGAAACCCATGAGCTGGACGATCATTGGACCGTCGTCACCGATGACGGTTCCCGCGCCGCTCACTGGGAGCACACGGTCGCGGTGACCGAGAACGGTCCCCGCATCCTGACGCTCCGCCCGGAGTAGCCCTC
>NZ_JBHWHH010000330.1:0-2854 GCF_042732555.1 Nocardia sp. NPDC059764 | reverse complement strand
GGTCCGGAGAGCCGGGCAGCCCGTTGGCATTTCCGGGGTCCGGGTTTGCTGGAACAGCGCTGGTCAGCCGGTGTGAACAGCGAGCAACCCGGGTGTGTCTCACACACGGCGTGATCGACGCGAAAGTGTCTTGTAAACGCTATGTATCACCGCACACACGAGCGGGCAATCAAGACCCAGTAGCATCACTCGCGCCCTGAAAAATCTCCTCCGATCACTAGGTTGGATGCGTGAGCGCACAGGATTTGTCACTCGAACTGCGCCGTGCCCTGTCGGCCATCGCCCGCGTGCCACGGTTGCTGGTCGCTTCGGACTACGACGGGACCATCGCGCCCATCGTCTCCGACCCGGCCAAGGCCTATCCCCATCGAGAATCGGTGAGCGCCTTGCGCGCTCTCGCCGGACTCACCGGCACCACGGCGGCCGTCATCTCGGGCCGCGCCCTGCGAGATCTCGCGGCGCTGTCGCGCCTTCCGGTCGAGGTTCAGCTGATCGGTAGCCACGGTTCGGAATTCGATGTCGGCTTCGTGCACGCCATCGACAACGACGCGAAACAGCTACTGCAAGAGGTCACTACGACTTTGACGCAGATCGCTCAGGACAACCCGGGCGCCTCGGTCGAGATCAAACCCGCCAGCGTGGCCCTGCACGTCCGCAACACCAGCCCCGAAATCGGCCGTCGCGCACTGGTTCAGGTGCGTCAGGGTCCGGCCAGCTGGGTCGGCGTGCAGACCACCGAAGGCAAGGAAGTGATCGAGCTCGCGGTCGTCGAGACCGACAAGGGCGCGGCTCTCGACATCGTCCGGCACCAACAGGGCGCCTCCGCGGCACTGTTCATCGGCGACGACGTGACCGACGAGAAGGCGTTCAAACGCCTCTCCGGACCCGACGTCGGCATCAAGGTCGGCGACGGGGAGTCCCTCGCGAAATACCATGTGGCCAGCACCGAGGAGGTGTCGAAGGCGCTGGCGTTCCTACTCGAGGAGCGCCGCACGTGGCTGGCAGGTGCCTCGGCCCCTCGAATCGAGCGGCTGACCATGCTGGCCAGCCCTCGCTCCAAGGCCCTTGTCACACCGGACGGCACCATCACCTGGCTGTGCCACCCCGAACCCGACTCCGCCGCCGTCTTCGCCCACCTGCTGGGCGGACCGGGCGCGGGGCACTTCACCATTCAGCCCGAGCGCGCGGGACTGCCGCTGTCGCAGCGGTACGTCGACGGCACCATGACCGTCGAAACCCGTTGGTCCAGTTTGCAGGTCGTGGACTACCTGCCGCACGACGTGGTCCACGAGCGCACCGACCTGACCCGCGTCATCACCGGTGACGCCAAGGCGGTCATCACCTTCGCGCCCCGCCCCGAATTCGGGCAGGTGCCGGTGCGGCTGGTGCACGCCACCGGCGGCCTCAAGATCGAGGGCACCAACGATCCGATGGTGCTGCGCTCCCCCGGCGTCGAATGGGAGATCATCGACGAGGGCAACCACCACACCGCGCGCGCGGTCGTGGACCCCTCCCAGGGTCCGGTCGTGCTCGAACTGCGCTGCGGCACCTCCGATCTCGCGCCCGCCATGCGGCCCGAGGCGGACCGCCGCCGCGATGCCGAGCGCTACTGGGCGGAATGGGTCGGCACCCTCGAACTGCCGCCGCTCAAGCCCGACCTGATGAAGCGCTCCGCGCTCACCCTGCGCGGTCTGGTGCACGCGCCGTCCGGGTCCATCCTGGCCGCGGCCACCTCCTCGTTGCCCGAGGACATCGGCGGCGTGCGCAACTGGGACTACCGCTACTGCTGGCTGCGCGACGCCTCGCTGACCGCGTCCGCGCTGGTCTCGCTGGGCTCCACCGGCGAGGCCGAGGAACTGCTGGCCTGGGTGCACCGGGTGCTCGAGACGCTGCCCGGGCCCGAGCGGCTGCACCCGCTGTACACCCTCTACGGCGAGACCCTGCCGCCCGAGGCCGTCATCGACCAGCTGCCCGGCTACGCCGGCTCGCGGCCGGTACGCGTCGGCAACGCGGCGAACATGCAGGTCCAGCTGGACGTATTCGGGCCCATCGTGGACCTGATCTCGCAGCTCGCGCACACCCGGGAACGCCAGGGCATCAACGATCCCGCCAAGGCGCTGCCGGACGCGGACTGGGAGTTGGTGCACGCCATGGTGTCCGCGGTGCAGCGGCGCTGGCGCGAGGCCGACCACGGCATCTGGGAGATCCGCGGCAATCCGCGCCACCACGTGTACTCGAAGGTCATGGGCTGGCTGACGGTGGACCGGGCGCTCACCCTGGCCAAGCAGTTCGGCCGCCCGGCCGACCCGGAGTGGGCGCCGCTGCGCGACACCATCGCCGACGAGGTCAGGACCGAGGGCTGGAACGACGAAGTCCAGTCCTACACAGCGGCTTACGACGGCACCGACCTGGACGCCGCCACCCTGCACATCGGGTTGAGCGGGCTGATCGAGCCCTCCGACCCGCGCTTCGCGGCGACCGTGGTGGCCACCGAGGCGGAGCTGCGCAGCGGGTCGACCGTGTACCGGTACCACCACGACGACGGGCTGCCCGGCGGCGAGGGCGGGTTCCACCTGTGCGCCGCGTGGCTGGTCGAGGCGTATCTGCTGATCGGCAAGCGGGAGGACGCGGAGGCGTTGTTCGCGCAGCTGGTGGACGTGGCGGGACCGACCGGTCTGCTCTCCGAGGAGTACGACCCGGTCGCCGAACGCTCGCTCGGCAACCATCCGCAGGCGTACAGCCACCTCGGTCTGCTGCGCTGCGCGCAGTTGCTGAGCCAGCCGGTCGCGGCTTTCACCAGCCACTGACCTGAGGATTCGATAGTTCCGAAAGGCCCGGAGAGCAGGTTGCTCTC
>NZ_JBHWHH010000329.1:0-2857 GCF_042732555.1 Nocardia sp. NPDC059764 | reverse complement strand
GATCAGCGCAGGGCCGGCGGGTTGCCGAGGTCCTGGGCGGAGTAGGTGTCGCAGGCCTTGACCTGGCCGGTCTTGTAGCCGGTCAGGAACCACTTCTGGCGTTCCACCGAGGAACCGTGAGTCCAGGCTTCGGGGTTGACGCGGCCGGTGGCGGCCTTCTGGATGCGGTCGTCACCGACGGCGGAGGCGGCGGAGAGCGCGTCGCGAATGTCATTGTCGGTCAGCGGCTTCAGGAAGGGCTGGCCGCCGCCGGGGGCGGGCAGCTTGTCGGCGTAGGCGGCCCAGACGCCGGCGTAGCAGTCGGCCTGCAGCTCGGTGCGGACCGCGCCGGAGGTCGGGCCCTTGGGGTCGCGCTGGGCCTTGTTGATGTCGCCGAGCTGGTTCTGGATGTGGTGGCCGAACTCGTGGGCGACGACGTACTCCTGGGCCAGGGGCCCGCCGCTGGAGCCGAAACGGTCGACCAGTTCCTGGAAGAAGCTGGTGTCGAAGTAGGCGGTCTGGTCGGCGGGGCAGTAGAACGGGCCCACCGCCGAGGACGCGCGCCCACAGGCGGTGTTCACCGCGCCGGAGAACAGCGTCACCTTCGGGGCGACGTATTTGCGGCCGGTCTGCTTGGGCAGCTCGGTGCCCCACACATTGTCCAGGCTCTGGACGGTGGCGATGACACGGCAGTCCACGTACTTGTTGGCGTCCGCGCCGGTCTTGCAATGATCGGGGGTGGTCGCGGTGCCGGACTTGGAGTTCGAATCCGCGCCCGTGAATTGGCCCAGGATGCTGCCCGGATCGCCGCCGAGCAGCAGGGACGCGATCAGCACGATGATGCCCAGCGCGCCACCGCCGAGAGCCAGGCCGCCGCCCAGACCGGGTCCACCGCCGCCACTCACCCGGTTCGGGTCGATTTGCAGGCCCTCGTTGAAGGTCATGCGTATCACTCTGACACGGGCGAGCGGATATCGGTTTCCACTCCCCCCACGTGTCTCTCTACGATGGGTCTGCACCTGGTCACCCGCACCGGTGCTTCGAGTCCCGTCGAAAGGAATCCCGTGCTGCGCACCCACTTGGCTGGTTCGCTGCGAAGCGAGCACGCCGGTCAGACCGTCACCCTCACCGGCTGGGTGGCCCGGCGGCGAGACCACGGTGGCGTGATCTTCATCGATCTGCGCGATGCTTCGGGTGTGGCCCAGGCCGTCTTCCGTGAAGGCGAGCCCGCGGAGGCCGCCCACAAGCTTCGCAACGAGTTCGTCGTGAAGATCACCGGCGTGGTCGAGAACCGTCCCGAAGGCAGCGAGAACCCGAACCTGCCGACGGGCGCCATCGAGGTCAACGTGACCGCGCTCGAGGTGCTCAACGAGGCCGCGCCGCTGCCGTTCCAGCTCGACGACGAGCCGGGTGAGGAAGCCCGCCTCAAGTACCGCTACCTGGACCTGCGCCGCGAGGGCCCGGCGCACGCGATCCGCCTGCGCTCCAAGGTGAACTCCGCTGCCCGCGAGGTGCTGGCCAAGCACGCCTTCATCGAGGTCGAGACCCCGACCATGACCCGCTCCACCCCGGAGGGTGCGCGCGACTTCCTGGTTCCGGCCCGCCTGGCGCCCGGCAAGTTCTACGCCCTGCCGCAGTCGCCGCAGCTGTTCAAGCAGCTGCTCATGGTCGGCGGCATCGAGCGCTACTTCCAGATCGCGCGCTGCTACCGCGACGAGGACTTCCGCGCCGACCGCCAGCCGGAGTTCACCCAGCTCGACATCGAGATGAGCTTCGTCGAGCAGGAGGACGTCATCCTGCTGGCCGAGGACATCCTCGTCGCGCTGTGGAAGCTGGTCGGCTACGAGATCCCGACCCCGATCCCGCACATGACCTACGCCGAGGCCATGCGCCGCTACGGCTCGGACAAGCCCGACCTGCGCTTCGAGGTCGAGATCACCGAGATGATGGACTACTTCAAGGACACGTCCTTCCGCGTGTTCCAGGCTCCTTATGTCGGTGCGGTCGTCATGCCCGGTGGCGCCTCGCAGCCGCGTCGCCAGTTCGACGCCTGGCAGGAGTGGGCCAAGCAGCGCGGCGCCAAGGGCCTGGCCTACATCACCTTCAACGAGGACGGCACCCTCGGCGGGCCGGTCGCCAAGAACCTGACCGACGCCGAGCGTGAGGGCCTGGCCAAGCAGGTCGGCGCCGAGCCGGGCGACTGCGTCTTCTTCGCCGCCGGTGAGCAGAAGTCGAGCCGGGCGCTGCTGGGCGCGGCTCGCGGCGAGATCGCCCGCAAGTGCGGTCTCATCGACGAGAACGCCTGGGCCTTCGTCTGGATCGTGGACGCCCCGATGTTCGAGCCGACGGCCGACGCCACCGCGAGCGGCGATGTGGCCCTGGGCTATTCGGCCTGGACCGCCGTGCATCACGCCTTCACGTCGCCCATGCCCGAACACCTGGACACCTTCGACACCGATCCGGCGTCGGCGCTGGCCTACGCCTACGACATCGTCTGCAACGGCAACGAGATCGGCGGCGGCTCGGTCCGTATCCACCGCCGCGACGTGCAGGAACGCGTCTTCAAGGTGATGGGCATCGGCGAGGCGGAGGCGCAGGAGAAGTTCGGCTTCCTGCTCGACGCCTTCTCCTACGGCGCCCCGCCGATGGGCGGCATCGCCTTCGGCTGGGACCGCATCACCGCGCTGCTGGCCGGGGTGGACTCGATCCGCGAGGTCATCGCGTTCCCGAAGTCGGGCGGCGGCGTCGACCCGTTGACCGACGCGCCGACCCCGATCACGCCGCAGCAGCGTCAGGAAGCGGGCCTCAACGCCAAGCTGGACGCGAACGGCAACCCGGTCAAGGACGAGGGCAAGTAGCCTCGACACCGATGTACGAC
>NZ_JBHWHH010000328.1:0-2859 GCF_042732555.1 Nocardia sp. NPDC059764 | reverse complement strand
CGAAAGGTCTTCGTACTGAGCGAAATCGGCCGCGAGAGCGGCCGATTTCCTTTTTCGCGGTGTGTTTCTCAGCGCCCCGGGTGCGCCGGGTGGAACTGGCCCGGATGCTGGGACTCCTCGGCCCGGATCACGTGCATGACGGCGTTGATCAAGGCCAGGTGGGTGAACGCCTGCGGGAAGTTCCCCAGGTGCCGCCCGGTGCGCGAGTCGATCTCCTCGGCGTAGAGCTTGAGCGGGCTGGCATAGCCGAGCAGCCGCTCGCACAGCTGCCGGGCCCGTTGCAGCTCACCGATTTCCACCAGCGCCGACACCAGCCAGAACGAGCAGATGGTGAACGAACCCTCCTCGCCGGGCAGCCCGTCGTCGGTGGTCTCGGTGCGGTAGCGCAGCACCAGGCCGTTCTCGGTGAGGTCGTCGGCGATGGCGAGCACGGTGGCTCGTACCCGGTGATCGGTGGGCGGCAGGAACCGAGTCAGCACCACCAGCAGCAGCGAGGCGTCGAGGGTGTCGCTGCCGTAGCTCTGGGTGAACACGCCCTGGGCGTTGACGCCGTTGTCGAGGATGTCGGCGCGGATCTCGTCGGCGATGTCATGCCACTTCTTGGCATAGTCCATCTCGCCGTGCAGCTCGGCCAGTTTCGCGCCGCGGTCCAGCGCCACCCAGCACATCACCTTGGAGGAGGTGAAGTGCTGCGGTTGGCCGCGCACCTCCCAGATGCCGCGGTCCGGATCGCGCCAGTGCTCGATCGCGGCCTGCACCTGCCGTTCGAGCATGGGCCACAGTGTTTCCGGCACCTGCTGACGCGACTTCACGTGCAGGTACACCGAATCCAGGATAGTGCCCCAGATGTCGTGCTGCTCCTGGTTGTAGGCGCCGTTGCCGATGCGTACCGGGCGCGCGCTGTCGTAGCCGGACAGATGGGGGAGTTCGGATTCGGTGATCCGGCGTTCCCCGCCGATGCCGTAGAGCACCTGCAGCGACACCGGTTTCCCGTTGTCGTCGGTGGCGACGTCGTGCAGGAAGGCGAAGAAGTCGTCGGCCTCGCGGTCCAGGCCCAGGGTGTAGAGGCCCCACAGCGCGAAGGTGGAGTCGCGCACCCAGGCGTAGCGGTAGTCCCAATTGCGTTCCCCGCCCGGGGTTTCCGGCAGCGAGGTGGTGGCCGCCGCCAGCAGCGCGCCGGTGGGCGCGTAGGTGAGGCCCTTCAGCGTCAGTGCGCTGCGTTGCAGGTAGCCGCGCCACGGGTGATCGGGGAAGCGGCCCAACGTGATCCACTGCCGCCAGCATTCGGTGGTCTGCCACATCTTCTCCGCCGCCTCGGCGAAGTTCTGCGGCGGCGGCAGGTCCGACCAGGACAGCGCCACGAAGACCTGATCGCCCTCCTTCATGCGGGTGCGGGCGCGCGCCTCCCGGCCCTCCAGGCCCAGGCGCAGATCGGTGGTGAGGGTGAGGCCGGGCGCGCCCTCGATCTCGCAGGTGGCCTGCGCCTGCTCGTAGACCGCGCCGCTGTAGGCCCAATTGGCCGGGCCACGATGGTAATCGAAGGCGGGCTCGCAGCTCATCTCCAGTTCCACCACGCCGTTCACGCATTTCACGGTGCGCAGCAGCATGTGCTCGGCGTCCCAGTCCATGGGGGTGCGGCGGTGGCTGCGGCTGCGGGACCGATTGTTGTGCCACGGCCCCAGCACCAGCGCGTCGCGCACGATGAGCCAGCCGGTCTCGGTCTGCCAGGTGGTCTCGACGATCAGGCCGCCGGGCAGATAGCGGCGCGCGGCCGGCACATTGCGGCCGTAGGGGCCGATCCGGAAATGCCCGGCGCTGCGGTCCAGCATGGCCCCGAAGACGCTGGGGGAGTCCGGGCGCGGCACGCACATCCACTCCACCGCGCCATTGCGGGCGATGAGGCAGTTGGTCTCGCAGTCGGACAGGAAGGCGTAGTCGTCGATGGGCGGGAACATGGAGTGGTGCATGCCGCCCACCGCCGACGGCAGGTAGGCGTCGGACGGGGATGGGTCCGTCGTGGCCAGCGGGTCTCGCGGGGCTTCGAGCGACTCGGGTTCGTCGTACGACTCCATGACAACAATGATCGGCCCATCACGTCTCCCACCGCCACCCTCGACGGAGGCCTGTCGGCCGCTCACTCTGATTCCGCGGCCCGAATCGTCCGCCACAACGTTCGCGGCCTAGGCTGGGATCGTGCATGCGATCGCAGGATGGTGGGACGGCGTGGAACTGTGGGTGGCCGGGCTGCCCTTCGTTCCCCAGTTCGCGGTGGTGCTGGCCGCCATGGTGCCGGTCTGCCTGGGTATCGCCTACCTGCTGGACCGGATCCTGCGCCTGGTGCTGCACGTGCTCGGCCGTGACCGGATCGCCGCCCGCGAGGCCACCGTGACCACCGCGCAGCCGCGCCGCATCCGGAAGGAAGCCGCCTGACATGCCGCGCTCTCGTGTCCAGCTCGCCCTGATCGCACTACTTGTTCTCGTAGTCGTCGCCTGGTTGTTCACTCGCTGAGCGAGTTTCGGTACCGCTTCGGCGAACTCTGGGCGTACTGTGCTGACCCATGTCGACTACCGATGAAGGTCTGGAACTCGTGCTGTCCGAAGAGGACTTCGAAGACGAGCCCCGTCTGATCGCCACCCACTACACCGGTCCCGAAGAGGCCCTCGAGATGGTCAAGGCCGCCCAGCTGCTGGGTCTGGGCGTGCGCCTGAGCAACCGTATCCGCCCCGACGAGGAGGATGCGGAATCCGCCACCGAGGAGTGGATCCTCGACATCCTCGAGACCCCGCCGGTGGTCGAGGGCGACGAGTAGCCCACGCGGGCTACTCCCCGAGCGAGAGCAGGGGTCCGGGGCCATGCCC
>NZ_JBHWHH010000327.1:0-2949 GCF_042732555.1 Nocardia sp. NPDC059764 | reverse complement strand
CGTCGTATCCGGGGGTCCCGGCGCGTTCGCAGGAAACTCCCAGGGAAGGACCAGCGTTCTCGCGGGCGCGGCGCAGAATATGAGGCCATGACAGGTGTGCCTGCGCAAGGATGCGAACCCGAGGCCAGAGTGCTCGTCGTCGACGACGAGCCGATGATCGTCGAGTTGCTGTCCGTGAGCCTGCGGTATCAGGGCTTCGAGGTCGCCAGCGCCGCCAGCGGGACCGAAGGGCTGGACCGGGCCAAGACCTTCCGGCCCGACGCCATGATCATCGACGTGATGATGCCCGGCATGGACGGATTCGGGCTGCTGCGGCGGCTGCGGGCCGACGGGATCGACGCGCCCGTGCTGTTCCTGACCGCCCGCGACGACGTGGACGACAAGATCACCGGGCTGACACTCGGGGCCGACGACTACGTCACCAAACCGTTCAGCCTCGAGGAAGTGGTGGCCCGGCTGCGGGTGATCCTGCGCCGCGCCGGACGGTCCGCGCCGGAGACCAAGTCCTCGCGGTTGCGGTTCGCCGATATCGAGCTCGACGACGACACCCACGAGGTGTGGAAAGCGGGCGAACCGGTCGCCCTGTCGCCCACCGAGTTCACGTTGCTGCGGTACTTCCTGGTCAACGCGGGCACCGTGCTGAGCAAGCCGCGGATCCTGGACCACGTGTGGCGCTACGACTTCGGCGGCGAGGTCGGCGTGGTCGAGACCTACGTGTCGTACCTGCGCAAGAAGGTCGACACCGGGCCCGATCGGCTCATCCACACGCTGCGCGGGGTCGGCTACGTGATGCGAGAGCCGCGCGGTCGCGCGGCGGCACAGTGAACGCGGCCGAGGCGGCTCGCGGACTGCGCGGCAAGATCGCCGACCGGCTCGCCGCGGTCCCGCTGCGCACCACCCTGGTGCTGGCGCTGGTGTCGCTGGTCGGATTCGGGCTGCTGGTCTCCGGGATCGCGGTCACCTCGCTCATGCGGAACGTGCTGGTCGAGCGCATCGACCGGCAGCTGTCCGACGCCGCCCACAGTTGGGCCGCGCCCGGCGCGCAACGACCTGAACCGCTGCCCACCGTGCGCGGGCGGGAACGGCCGCCGCACCTGTACTGGGTGCAGGTGCGTGACACCGCCGGACAGCCGACGCTGACCCTGACGGCCGGGGTGCAGCAACCCGACGTACCCGCCGACCTGGGCAGCAAGCCGCGCACGGTCGGCTCCCTCGGGGCCTCCGGTGAGGAATGGCGGGTGCTGCGGACCGTCAACGACCAGGGCACCAGCATCATCGCGCTGCGCATGGACGAGACGGACTCGCTGCTGGACAAACTGATCGTGCTGCAACTGGTGATCGGCGCGCTGGTGCTGGCGACGTTGGCCGCGGTGGCGCGCATGGTGATCCGGCGCAGTCTGCGGCCGTTGCGGGAAGTCGAGGGCACGGCGGCCGCCATCGCGGGCGGCGACCTGCATCGGCGAGTTCCGGTGCGCGGCACCGACACCGAGGTCGATCACCTCTCGCAGTCGCTGAACACCATGCTGACCCAGATCCAGCAGGCCTTCGCCGCCACCGAGGCGTCGGAGGAGGCGGCCCGGCGCTCCGAGGCCAAGATGCGGCAGTTCGTCGCCGACGCCAGCCACGAACTGCGCACCCCGCTCACCACCATCAAAGGGTTCTCCGAGCTGTACCGGCAGGGCGCGATCACCGAGCCGGACCTGCTCATGGACCGCATCGAACGCGAATCCAACCGGATGGGGCTGCTGGTCGAGGACCTGCTCATGCTGGCCCGGCTGGACGCGCAGCGGCCCGTCGAACGACGGTCGGTGGATCTGCTCATGCTGGCCAGCGATGCCGTGCACGGGGCGCGCGCCCTGGCGGCGGCGCAGCATCCGGAAGGCCCGGGACGCAAGATCGACCTCGAAATCCGGCCCGGCCCCGGCACTCTGGAGATCCTCGGCGACGAGACGCGGCTGCGGCAGGTGCTGGCCAACCTGATCAACAACGCGCTCGTGCACACCCCGCCGGACGCGGAGGTGGCCGTGCGGCTCACACCCGCCGCGGGCGAGGTGCTGATCGAAGTGGCCGACACCGGGCCGGGATTGGCCGCCGAGCAGGCCGAGCGCGTGTTCGAGCGGTTCTATCGCACCGATGTGTCGCGCAGCCGGGTCAGCGGCGGGACCGGGCTGGGACTGTCGATCGTGCAGGCGCTGGTGGCGGCGCACGGGGGAGCGGTGTCGGTGACGAGCGTGCCGGGTGAGGGCACGACCTTCACCGTGCGACTACCGCGCGCGGAGTCGTGAGCCGGGCTGTGAGCGAGGCACGACGTTCGCTGTGCCGCTGCCACGCGCGGGGTCTGAGCTGGACTGCGAGTGAGTGTGATCCTGGCGTGGAGGACTGGTCGGTCCGGTGCAGGGCGGTAAGCCGGGCACGTGGTGCGTTCACGCGCGGCGTCGCACTGGGGGTGCGCGCACCGAGCGCGCACCCGGTCGGGTCACTCCGGGACGTTCGCGCCGTAGCCGAGGTCGCGCAGAGCCTGCTTGATCTTGGCCTGGGCCTCGTCCAGGGATGCGGCGCCGGGGTTGTGGTCGGCGCCGGAGATGTCGAAGTTGCCCATCGAGAAGGCCGGGAACACGTGCACGTGCAGGTGCGGCACCTCGAGTCCGGCGATGAGCAGGCCCGCGCGCGGGGCGTCCCAGGCGGCGCGCACGGCCTGGCCGATCTTCTGGGCGACGCCGGTGAGGCGGGCCATGGTGCCCGGATCGACGTCCTGCCACTGGTCGATCTCCTTGCGCGGCACCACCAGGGTGTGCCCCTGCGTCACCGGGGCGATCGTGAGGAAGCCGACGAATTCGTCGTCCTCCCAGACGAACCGGCCGGGCAGCTGACCGTCGATGATTGCGGAGAAGACAGAAGCCATGCTGTATATATTGCCCCTCCGCTTCGCTCCGGGGCGGGTTCGGGGCG
>NZ_JBHWHH010000326.1:0-2993 GCF_042732555.1 Nocardia sp. NPDC059764 | reverse complement strand
ATCCCGGTGCGGGCGGTCAGCGTGTCGCGCGACTCACGGTCGCGTGTCGAGTTTCCTAGTGCGCGGCCGAATCCCAGCTGCGGCCCACGCCCACCGACACCTCCAGGGGCACCGACAGCTCGATGGCATTGGACATGTGCTCGCGCGCAAGCGATTCCAGCTGCTCCCGCTCCCCCGCGGCGACCTCGAAGACGAGTTCGTCATGGATCTGCAGCAGCATCCGGGATTTCAGGCCCGCCTCCCGGATCGCCTTCTGGGTGTCGATCATGGCGACCTTGATGATGTCGGCCGCGGTGCCCTGGATGGGGGCGTTGAGGGCCATGCGCTCGGCGGCCTCGCGGCGCTGCCGGTTGCTGGAATCCAGGTCCGGCAGGTAGCGGCGGCGGCCGAACAGGGTCTCGGTGTAGCCGACCTTGCGGGCCTGATCGACCGCGTCGTGCAGGTAGTCGCGGATGGCGCCGAAGCGGTTGAAATAGATGTCCATCTGGACCCTGGCCTCGTCGGCGCTGATCTTCAACTGCTGGGACAGGCCGTACGCGGACAGACCGTAGGCCAGGCCGTAGGACATGGCCTTGATGCGGCGGCGCAGCTCCGGCTCCACCTCGGCGATCGGGATGTCGAAGGCCTTGGAGGCGACGAAATTGTGCAGGTCCTCGCCCGAGTTGAAGGCCTCGATGAGGCCCTCGTCCTTGGACAGGTGGGCCATGATCCGCATTTCGATCTGGCTGTAGTCGGCGGTCATCAGCGACTCGTAGCCGGGGCCGACGACGAAGGTGTCGCGGATGCGGCGGCCCATGTCGGTGCGGATCGGGATGTTCTGCAGGTTCGGCTCGGTCGAGGACAGGCGGCCGGTGGCGGCGACCGTCTGGTTGAAGGTGGTGTGGATGCGGCCGTCGTCGGCGACCGACTTGAGCAGGCCGTCGACGGTCACCTTGAGGCGGGTGGCGTCGCGGTGTTCGAGCAGGTGCGCCAGAAACGGGTGCTGAGTCTTCTCGTGGAGGCCCTCGAGCGCGTCAGCGTCGGTGGTGTAGCCGGTCTTGGTGCGCTTGGTCTTCGGCATGTCGAGCTCGTCGAACAGGACCACCTGCAGCTGCTTGGGCGAGCCCAGGTTGATCTGCTTGCCGATGACGCCGTAGGCGGCCTCGGCGGCCTCGGCGACGCGGTCGGCGAACTCGCGCTGCAACTGCTCGAGCTGGGCGGAGTCGACCGCGACGCCCGCGGCCTCCAGGTCGGCCAGCACGCTCAGCAGCGGGAGCTCCATATCGCGCAGCAGCGCGGTGGACTCGATGCGCTCGAGTTCGGTGTCGAAGGCGTCGGCGAGGTCGTAAACCGCTCGGGCGCGCAGCATCTGGGCATTGGCGGCCTCGGCGTCCACCTCGTCCTCGTCGTCGAGCAGCGACAGCTGGGTCTCCCCGGCATTGTCGACGCGCAGTTCCCGGCTCAGGTAGCGCAGCGACAGGTCCTCCAGGTTGAAGGTGCGCTGGCCCGGCAGGATCAGGTAGGCGGCCAACGCGGTGTCGCTGGTGAGCCCGGCCAGCCGCCAGCCGCGCCCGCGCAGAGCGTGCATGGCGGTCTTGGCCTCGTGCAGCGCCTTCGGCGTGGCCGGGTCGGCCAGCCAGTCGCCGAGCGCCTTCTCGTCCTCGGGGGTGAGGGTGTGCACGTCGATGTAGGCGCCCTCGCCGTCGGCGGCGGCCAGGGCGATGGCCTGGGTGTCGCCGTGCGTCGGCGAGCCGTTGCCGACCACGGAAACCCCGTGCCGCACACCGGTTCCGGCGTGCTCGGCCAGCCAGGCGGCGACGGTGCCGGCGGCCAGCGCGCTGCCGCTGATCTCGAAGCCGGACTCGGCCTCGGGCTCCACCGGGGCCAGGGTGTCGAACAGGCGGTCGCGCAGCACGCGGAATTCCAGCTCGTCGAACAGCCGGTGGATCTTGTCCCGATCCCACGGCTGCATGGCCAGCTGGTCGGGTGCGTAGGGCAGCGGCACCGTCTTCACCATCTCGGTGAGCTGCCGGTTGAGCACCACGCTGGACAGGTTGGCGCGCAACGCGTCTCCGACCTTGCCCTTCACCTTGTCCACCTGGTCGACCAGGGTGGCCAGATCCCCGTACTCGCGGATCCACTTGGTGGCGGTCTTCTCCCCCACGCCCGGAATGCCCGGCAGGTTGTCACTCGGGTCGCCGCGCAGCGCCGCGAAGTCCGGATACTGCGCCGGGGTGAGCCCGTACTTCTCCTCGACCGCGGCCGGGGTGAACCGGGTGAGCTCGGAGACGCCCTTCTTCGGATAGAGCACGGTGACGCTGTCCTCGACCAGCTGCAGCGAGTCACGGTCACCGGTCACGATGAGCACCCGGAACCCCTGGGCGACGGCCTGCGTGGTGAGCGTGGCGATCAGATCGTCCGCCTCGTACCCCTCGATGGCCATGACCGGAATCCCCAGCGCGCCCAGCACTTCCTGGGTGGTCTCCACCTGCCCCTTGAACTCGTCCGGGGTGGTCGCCCGATTCGCCTTGTACTCCGGGAACGCCTCGGTCCGGAACGTCTTGCGGCTCACGTCGAACGCCGCCGCCACATGCGTCGGCTTCTCGTCCCGCAGCAGGTTGATCAGCATCGCCGTGAACCCGTACACGGCATTGGTGGTCTGCCCACTGTGCGTCTTGAAGTTCTCCGCGGGCAGCGCGTAGAACGCGCGATAAGCCAGCGAATGCCCATCCAGCAACAGCAGGGTCGGCTGCTCCCCGGACGCGGCTTCGGACGCAACAACAGGACGCTGATCAGTAGAGGCAGGGGTCACCCGCAAGAGTCTAGGTACCGCCCCCGACATCCGTGGGCAGCGGGCGTACTCGGCCCGTCGCCCCAGGTCAGCGAAACCGATTTCATCCTCGACCCGCTACCTGGTAGCGTTGCCCCCGCCAAGGGGTGTAGCTCAATTGGCAGAGCAGCCGTCTCCAAAGCGGCAGGTTGCAGGTTCGATTCCTGTCGCCCCTGCTCGAAGG
>NZ_JBHWHH010000325.1:0-3045 GCF_042732555.1 Nocardia sp. NPDC059764 | reverse complement strand
GTACCGGGAGTTCGGTACCGCCCTGCTTCGTTAGGGTTTGTGTCAGCGAATCAGTAGGGGCTTGTTAACCGAGCCGTTGAGAGAGGGCAGGTATCCGTGACAATTCATCAGGCAGGGGTGCGCATGACATCCGCGACTGCTGGTCTGAACCTCAGTGATTCGGTGTACGAGCGCCTGCTGCGCGAGCGCATCATCTTCCTGGGCACTCAGGTCGACGACGACATCGCCAACAAGCTGTGCGCGCAGATCCTGCTGCTGACGGCCGAGGACCCGACCAAGGACATCTCGCTCTACATCAACTCCCCGGGTGGTTCGGTGACCGCCGGCATGGCCATCTACGACACCATGCAGTTCGCCGAATGCGACATCCGGACCGTCGGCATGGGCCTGGCCGCCTCCATGGGCCAGTTCCTGCTCGCCGCGGGCACCAAGGGCAAGCGCTACGCGCTGCCGCACGCGCGGATCATGATGCACCAGCCGTCGGCCGGTCTCGGTGGTTCGGCCGCCGACATCGCCATCCAGGCCGAGCAGTTCGCCTACACCAAGCGTGAGCTGAACGAGCTGCAGTCCCAGCACACCGGCAAGTCCATCGAGCAGGTCACCGCCGATGCCGACCGCGACCGCTGGTTCACCGCCGCCGAGGCGCTCGACTACGGCTTCATCGACCATGTGGTCACCCACGCCAGCCAGGCGAACGGCAGCAGCAGCAAGTAGTTCCGCAGCCCACCACACAGACTTTGGAGAGACGTTTATGTCCAACATGATCGATCCGCGGGCCGCGGGCATCACCTTCGCCGCCGCCGGTAACCTGCCGCAGTCGCGCTACATCCTGCCGCAGTTCACCGAGCAGACCAGCTTCGGCGTCAAGACCTCGGACCCGTACAACAAGCTGTTCGAGGAGCGAATCATCTTCCTGGGCAACCAGGTCGACGATGTCTCCGCCAACGACATCATGGCGCAGCTGCTGGTGCTCGAGTCCCAGGACCCGGACCGCGACATCACCATGTACATCAACTCGCCCGGCGGCTCGTTCACCGCGCTGATGGCCATCTACGACACCATGCAGTACGTGCGCGCCGACGTCGCCACCGTCTGCCTGGGTCAGGCCGCCTCGGCCGCCGCGGTCATCCTCGCGGCCGGCGCCCCCGGCAAGCGCGCCGCGCTGCCCAACGCCCGCATCCTGATCCACCAGCCGTCCACCTCGGGCGGCATCCAGGGCCAGGTCTCCGACCTCGAGATCCAGGCCGCGGAGATCGAGCGCATGCGTCGCCTCATGGAGACCACGCTGGCTCGCCACACCGGCAAGGACGCGGACGTCATCCGCAAGGACACCGACCGCGACAAGATCCTCACCGCCGAAGAGGCGAAGGGTTACGGGATCGTCGACACGGTGTTCGAGTACCGCAAGCTCAGCGCCCAGAAGTGAGCGGGGCGGGTGGCGGGGTCGCGGCGTGCCGCGAACGTCCCCGCCACCTGGGCAGAGGTGAGTCCACGCACATGTCCGGCGAGAAACGTGCCCAAGTTGTCGACCTCGGTCACGCGAAACGGGTACGGTCACTCTAGGGACCTTTGCTCGTGGTTGTCGGCTCTGCTCTTCGTTCGAAATCAGGTTTGGATAGACAGCCGAATCGCCGGATCCGCAAAATCAGGGGTCGCGGCATACGCTCGAAGAAGGCAGCTCGCCGGCAACCGGGGACAGACGGTTGCACGCGGACAAGGAAGTAGGGACCCAGGAGATGGCGCGCATCGGTGATGGCGGCGATCTGTTGAAGTGCTCGTTCTGCGGAAAGAGCCAGAAGCAGGTCAAGAAGCTCATTGCGGGACCGGGGGTGTACATCTGCGACGAGTGCATCGACCTGTGCAACGAGATCATCGAGGAAGAGCTCGCCGAATCCAGCGAGGTCAAGCTCGACGAACTCCCCAAGCCCGCGGAAATCCGGGACTTCCTGGAGCAGTACGTGATCGGGCAGGATTCCGCGAAGCGGACGCTGGCGGTGGCGGTCTACAACCACTACAAGCGCATTCAGGCGGGCGACAAGGGCCGCGACTCCCGGGGTGAACCGGTCGAGTTGGCCAAGTCCAACATCCTGATGCTCGGCCCCACCGGCTGTGGCAAGACCTACCTGGCGCAGACGCTGGCGAAGATGCTGAACGTGCCGTTCGCCATCGCCGACGCCACGGCGCTGACCGAGGCCGGCTACGTCGGTGAGGATGTCGAGAACATCCTGCTCAAGCTGATCCAGGCCGCCGACTACGACGTCAAGCGCGCCGAGACGGGCATCATCTACATCGACGAGGTCGACAAGATCGCCCGCAAGTCGGAGAACCCGTCCATCACCCGCGACGTCTCCGGCGAGGGCGTGCAGCAGGCGCTGCTGAAGATCCTGGAAGGCACCCAGGCCTCGGTGCCGCCGCAGGGCGGCCGCAAGCACCCGCATCAGGAATTCATCCAGATCGACACCACGAACGTGCTGTTCATCGTGGCGGGCGCGTTCGCGGGCCTGGAGCGCATCGTGCAGGACCGGGTCGGCAAGCGCGGCATCGGTTTCGGCGCGGAGGTCCGGTCCAAGGCCGAGATCGACACCGCCGACCACTTCGCCGAGGTCATGCCCGAGGATCTGATCAAGTTCGGTCTGATCCCCGAGTTCATCGGTCGTCTGCCCGTGGTCGCCTCGGTCACCAACCTGGACAAGGAATCCCTGGTCCGGATTCTGGCCGAGCCGAAGAACGCGCTGGTGAAGCAGTACGTGCGCCTGTTCGAGATGGACGGCGTGGATCTGGAGTTCACCCAGGACGCCCTGGAAGCCGTTGCGGATCAGGCGATCCTGCGTGGCACCGGCGCCCGCGGTCTGCGCGCCATCATGGAGGAAGTCCTCCTCCCGGTCATGTACGACATCCCCAGCCGGGATGACGTGGCCAAGGTGGTCGTCAACGCCGACACGGTGAACGACAATGTGCTGCCGACCATCGTGCCGCGCAAGCGCTCCGCCCCGGAGCGCCGCGAGAAGTCGGCGTAGAAGTAGCAACTCTCGGGCTCTCAGGGGC
>NZ_JBHWHH010000324.1:0-3077 GCF_042732555.1 Nocardia sp. NPDC059764 | reverse complement strand
GGCTCGATCCGTTCTGCTTATAGGGGGGATCTAGGTAAGGGATACTCGCTTACATCGCTACCTTCTGTGATCGCTGGACGCGGAAGAAGTCCGCCCAGCTCGTCACCTCCGGGTGCTGCTTCAGCAGCGCACGGCGCTGCCGCTCGGTCATACCGCCCCACACACCGAACTCGACTCGGTTGTCGAGGGCGTCAGCACCGCACTCCATCAGCACCGGGCAGTGCCGGCAGATGGTTGCGGCCTTGCGCTGTGCCGCGCCACGCACGAACAGCTGGTCGGGATCCACTTCCTTGCATCGGGCCTGGGAAACCCAGGCGATTCTCGCTTCGGCCTGCTCCACGTCCAATCGAGCGATCGGGGTAGTCATGTGCATTTGGTGTGCCCCTTTGCAGTCCGAACACCGGGTCACGGCGCTCCAGAATCGCGAGTGCAGCGCGCAGTTACCCAACCCCACTGCGTTCTGCACCACATTCCACTTTGAGTGTTAGCTCTATCACACTGGGTTCTCAATCTAGGTAAAGGTGTGCGGCCTGCGCAAGACCGTCCCGAGATTTTCTGGTACGTCCGTCCACGCATTCGTTGCCAAGAACCGGGCAGTCCGTACCTTTAGGGACGAAAGGACACCCATGACGGGCGAACACCGAGCGTCCGAAAGGCCAATTAGGCTAGGGCCCGTGCCGATCACACGAACGCTCTGGAGACTGGCAGGCGCGTGCGTCTTGGCAGCCGTGCTGCTGGCCGGATTGCTGTTCCCGTTGGCCGGTGGCTTCGGGTTCATCTCCAACCGGGCCGCCGACGCCGTCGACAACGTCTCCGCCGAACTGGTCGAGGGCAGCGTGCCCGCCGTCTCGACCATGGTGGACACCAATGGGACGCCTTTCGCCTGGCTGTACGAGCAGCGCCGCTTCGAGGTGCCCAGCGACAAGATCTCCAACAACATGAAGCTGGCCCTGGTCTCGGTCGAGGACAAGCGCTTCGCCGACCACCACGGTGTGGACTGGCAGGGCACCTTCCGGGCCTTCCTGACCAACACCTCCGGCGGCCAGGTCTCCCAAGGTGGCTCGACCATCGACCAGCAGTACGTGAAGAACTACCTGCTGCTCGTGGTGGCCAAGACCGACGCCGAGCGCCGCGCCGCCACCGAGACCACCCCGGCCCGCAAGATCCGTGAGATCCGCATGGCGCTGACGCTGGACAAGCGGCTCACCAAGGACGAGATCCTCACCCGGTATCTCAACCTGGTGCCCTTCGGCAACGGCTCCTACGGCATCCAGGACGCCGCGCAGACGTACTTCGGCGTGGACGCCAAGGACCTGACCATGACGCAGTCGGCCATGCTGGCCGGCATGGTGCAGTCCAGCTCCAAGCTGAACCCGTACACCAACCCCACGGGCGTGCTGGAGCGCCGGAACACCGTGCTCGACACCTTGATCCAGAACGTGCCCAGCCGGGCGGAGGAGTTCCGTAAGGCCAAGGACACGGGGCTGGGCGTGCTGCCCGAGCCCAAGAGCCTCTCGCGCGGCTGCATCGCGGCCAACGACCGCGGCTTCTTCTGCGATTACGCGATGCAGTACCTGACGAACGCCGGCATCAGCCGCGATCAGCTGGAGAAGGGTGGCTACCTGATCAAGACCACCCTGGACCCGGCCGTGCAGGACCAGGTGCGGGACTCGCTGGCCGCCAACACCAACCCGAACCTCGACGACATCGCCGAGGTCATGAACATCATCGCCCCCGGCCAGGATTCGCATCCGCTGCTGGCCATGGGTTCGAGCCGCGTCTACGGCCTGGACGCGGGCGCGCATCAGACCGTGCAGCCGCAGCCGTACTCGATGGTCGGCGACGGCGCGGGCTCGATCTTCAAGATCTTCACCACGGCCGCGGCCATGGAGAAGGGCCTGGGCATCAACGCCACCCTCGATGTTCCGGCGTTCTTCTCCGCCAAGGGCATGGGTAACTCCGGCACGCCCGGCTGTCCGCCCGAGACGTACTGCGTGAAGAACGCGGGCGCCTACAAGGGTTCGATGTCGGTGACCGAGGCGCTGGCCACCTCGCCGAACACGGCCTTCGTCAAGCTGATCCAGGCCGTCGGCGTGGCCCCGACCGTGGACATGGCGATCCGGCTCGGCATGCGCTCGTACACCCTGCCCGGCACCTCCGGCCACGGGAACCAGAGCCTCGCGGACATGATCAAGGACCAGAACCTGGGCTCGTTCACCCTGGGACCGGTCGCGATCAACCCGGTGGAGCTGTCGAATGTGGCCGCCACCCTGGCCTCCGGCGGCAAGTGGTGCCCGCCCACCCCGATCCGGGAGGTGATCGACCGCAGCGGCAAGCAGGTGCCGCTGACCCAGCAGGCGTGTGAGCAGGTGGTCGACCCGGGTCTGGCCAATACCCTCGCGGTGGCGCTGGGCCAGGACGTGGTGAGCGGCACCGGTGCCGGTTCCGCGCATTCCGTCGGCTGGAACATTCCGACCTCGGCGAAGACCGGCACCACCGAGAGTCACCGGTCCTCGGCCTTCCTGGCCTTCACCAACGGTTTCGCGGGCGCCTCCTACGTCTACGGCGACAGCCCGACGCCCGGTGAGATCTGCTCGTTCCCGCTGCGCAGCTGCGGCAGCGGAAACCTGTACGGCGGTAACGAGCCGGCCCGCACCTACCTGGGCGCGATGAAGAACGTGCTCGACCGGTTCCCGCCGGCCGTGCTGCCGCCGGTCGACGACAAGTACGTGCGCGGATCGAACAACTCGCAGATCCCGGACGTGATCGGCATGCAGCAGGCCGAGGCCAACGCGGCGCTGGTCGGCGCGGGCTTCCAGGTGTCGGTGGTGACCCAGCCGGGCGCGGGCAAGGGCACGGTCATGAACGTGTCGCCCAATGGCTCGGCGATTCCCGGCTCGGTGATCACCATGTACGTCAGCGACGGCAGTCAGCTGCCGGTGACGTCGCCGCCGAACGCACCGCCGTCGGTGCCGGGGCTGCCGGGCATCACGATCCCGGCGCTGCCGCCGATCCCGATCCCGATTCCCATCCCGCGCTAGCCGCGAACGAAAGGCCCGGAGCGAGTCATTCGCTCC
>NZ_JBHWHH010000323.1:0-3125 GCF_042732555.1 Nocardia sp. NPDC059764 | reverse complement strand
GACAGCCGGGCCTCGGATCCGACGATCGTGGTCGGCTGGGCCGGAGTTCTGCTGCGGTGGGCCGGAATTCGGTCAGGGGGTGGTGACGCGGCGAGGGAAGAAGGCATTGATGCCACGGGTACCCAGAATCGAGGGGTCCGAACCCAACTCGTCGAGGGTGATCCGGTGCAGCGTGGCGTGGGGGAGGTGCGCGGCCCACTGCTCGGCCACCGCCAGCGGGTGCACCGGATCGTCGACGGCGGCGATGATCTCGACGGGCGCGCCGACCCGGCTGAGCAGCGCGGGTTCGGGCCAGGCGTAGGCGGCGGCCTCCTCCAGCGCGGACGGCAGTTCCGGCCACTGGGAGGTCCAGGAGCGGGTCAGGGCGTCGGCCAGCCAGGCGGGGCTGGATGCGCGCATCCGGTCGATGACGGCGTCGAGGCCGTCGGCCCGCAGCTGGGCGGCGGTGGCGGCGGCGGACAGGGCCGCGGGGCAGCCGGTGGTGTCGGCGCCGGTCCAGGCGGGCAGGGCGGCGACGACGCCGAAGACCGCGTCGGGGTGTTCGGCGGCCCAGTCCACGGCGACGGCCGCGCCCAGTGAGATCCCGGTGACCAGGACGGGTCCGGAGCGGGCGGCGGCATCGAGCGCGGCCCGGTAGCTCTCGATCACGGCACGCGGGTCCGGGTCGACCGCCAGGAACGGCAGATCCAATGCGGCGCAGGCGGATCCGAAGGCGCGGCGGGCGAAGTGGGCGTCGGAGCCGGTTCCGGGGAGGGCGACGGCGACCGCCGGACGGGGAAGATCGGGCACCGGCCGACTGTAGCGGGGACGGGCGCGCGTGGCGGGTGCAGCCCGTCCCATCTACAGTGGCGGAGGTACGGCCACGAGCGGTCGGGTGGCAAACCGCCGGCCGACGTGGAAGGAACGAACGACGTGAGACCCACGCCGTCCGAGCTCTACAGGAGAGCGTGCGAGATGCCATCCTCGGGTGGGAAGGACACCCCGTCAGGCTATTTCCGGCGACTCGGCCGCAGACTGACGGAGGACCTGGATCGTTTGGATGCCGAGGAGCTCGCCGAGACGTCGGAGGCGTCGGGCGCGTCCCGGGCATCGGAATGCCGGCGTGGTGAGGAAGTCACCATGGTCGGCCGGCTCCGCAGTGTGGAGGCCTGTCCGAAGGCCGGCGGGGCGGAAGTGGCGGCCGAGTTCTTCGACGGCACCGACAGTGTGGCGCTGGTGTTCATCGGCAGGCGTCGTATCCCGGGAATCGAACCGGGCCGTCGTATTCTGGTTCGCGGCCGCGTCGGTGAACGCGATGGCGGCAAGGTCATCTACAACCCCTACTACGAACTGCGCGGGAATTCCTGACACTCATGCCGAACCCCACCAGCAGCGGCGACGAGGGCCGCGGCCCCGCCGAGCCCTATGGCGCGCCCGCCTTCGATCCGCCCACGGTCCAGCTCAACGCGGTACCGGAGGCCGGTGAGACCCCCTGGCGGCTGGACAAGGCGCTGCTGGACGACGACATGCAGGCGCTGGTCGACGCCGAACGCGCGGCCGACCAGGACCACGAGGGCGCCGAGGACGGCCCCGAGCCCACCCTGCTCGAGCAGATGGGCGGACTGTCGGGCCTGATCTACTCCTCGCTGCCGGTGCTGGTGTTCGTGCCGGTGAATTCGCTGCGCGGCCTGACCGCCGCGATCTGGGCGTCGCTGGCCGTGGCCGCGGCGATCCTGGTGTGGCGCTTGGTGCGTCGCGGTCCGATCCAGCCCGCCATCTCCGGTTTCCTGGGGGTGGGCGTGTGCGCGTTCATCGCCTACCGGATGGGTGAGGCGAAGGGCTTCTTCCTGTTCGGCATCTACGCGAGCCTGGTGTACGGCGGGGCGTTCCTGCTGTCGCTGGTGGTGCGCTGGCCATTGGCCGGCGTGATCTGGGGCGCCCTGAACGGGCACGGCACCGGGTGGCGTTCGGACAAGCGCGCCATGCGGCTCTACGACATCGCGACCGCGGTGTGGGCGCTGGTGTTCGTGGCCCGGTATCTGGTGCAGAACCACCTGTACGCGGCCAACAGCACCGGTCTGCTGGCGGTGGCGCGTATCGGTATGGGGTGGCCCTTGACCGCGGTGGCGGCGCTGGTGACCTTCTGGGCGGTCCGCAAGGCCGGACATCTGCCCTCTGCCACGGCGAAAACGGCCGGGACCTCGGACTCCGCCGTCTAGCTCAATCGTCCATTTCGGGCACTTATCGCGCTAAATCCGCGTCGCGCAACACCTTCGGGGCCGTTGGGGGACGGAAGGGGGTGACCAACCCACCCCTGGGGTACCTATTTCGGCGGCCCCCCGGCGAGCACGATCTTTCTCAGAAGCTCTCACAGGCTACGGAGAAAGGAACGCGGTGTTGAGTACCGACGGCAAGGCAGTGGCAGCGCAGGAACGGGGCGAGGGGCTCGGGACCGCGGTGCAGATTGCAGCCTCGCGCCGGCACCCGGCGGGGCGGGGAGGCAGCAAGACCGGCAGTGTGGCGACGTCGGAGTCCCGGCGCGCCGCAGCGGAATTGGAGAAGCTGATCGGCCCGGCCGCCGCCGGTGACCGCGCCGCCGTCTCCGAGATCCTCAAGATCGTCTATCCGCTGGTGCGCCGCTACTGCGCGGCTCGCATGGGCGGCGCGGGCCACCTGCACGTGACCGCGGACGATGTGGCGCAGGAGATCTGCCTGGCGACGGTGCAGGCCATCCCGCGCTACCGCGACCAGGGCAAGTCCTTCCTGGCTTTCGTCTACGGCATTTCGGCGAACAAGGTGGCCGACGCGTTCCGGCGGGCGCAGCTGCACCCGGCCTACCCGGTCGCCGAGTTCCCCGACGCCCCGAACACCGAGGCGGGCCCGGAGGAGCGGGCGCTGGCGATGGAGACCCGTCGCGCCACCCGCGACCTCATGCAGGTGCTGTCCTCGACTCACCGTGAGGTGCTGGTCATGCGGATCGTGCTGGGCTGGACCGCGGCCGAGACCGCCGAGGCCATCGGCACCAGCCCTGGCGTGGTGCGGGTCATGCAGCACCGCGCGCTGAACCGGCTGCGCGCCGAACTGCGGGAGGCGTCCTGAGGGTTCGGGGGATGAAGACGGCGAATGGGCCGGGCGCAGGGGGTGCG
>NZ_JBHWHH010000322.1:0-3164 GCF_042732555.1 Nocardia sp. NPDC059764 | reverse complement strand
GAACCAACGGTTCCGGGCCTTGTCGTCGTGCGTGGTACTACTTGCTGGAGCCGGTACCGCCGAGCAGCGAGGTCAGGGCGTTGAGCGGGGCGGGCAGGTTGCTGCTGCCGGAATTGCCGCCGCCGGTGCCGCCGCCGGGCGTTCCGCCGACCGTGATCGAGGGGCCCTTCGTGGTGTCGCTGTCGGTGACGCCCCAGGTCGCCTGGGAGTAGGCGATCCCGGTGGTCAGGGGGGTGCCCGCGGCGCAGTTGCCAACCTTGTATTGGGTGCGGAAGACGAGCGCGGGCTGGCCGACCTTCAAGACCACGTTCAGGCCGCGGGCGATGAAGTCGGCCGCGATGAAGTTCGAACCGATCTCGAGATTGGGCTCGACCGCGTGGGCGCCGGCGGCATCGATCAGTTTCGCCGAATCCCACACATAGGTGAGGCATTCGGGGTGGTAGTCCTTGAACCAGTTGAACGTGACCTCGGAGGGCGGGGACTGGACCCGGGTGAGCGACGTCTCGACGGTGATGGTGTCACCGACGGCGGGGGTGGCATTGCTGATCGTGCGGGTGAATTGGTTCTGGCCGTCGTTCCAGGTCAATGTGGCGGGGGCGGCATCGGCGGCGCCCGCCCCGAACAGGGACAACGCCCCCAACGCGATCGCGGCGGCGGTACCCGCGGCGGTGTTTTTCACGGCTCGTCCCATGGCGAATTCCCTTGTGTCTCTGGAACTTCATTCGACCGTGAGCATTTTCGCTCACGCCGGAAAAATGCTAGGACGGCGCAGGTCGCGTGTGAAATCACAATTCACGGTTCGTCTACAACCTGTCGTTGTAGTTATGGCAGGCGGCGGGCCGGTACGGGGGTGATTCACAAGGCTGGGTTGTCAGTGGTCCCGAAATTTGGATTTAAGTTCTCTTCCGTTGTGCTCTAGCGTTTCTCGGCGTGAGCGAAAGCTCGAATTCCCCACCGGCTCACTAGCTATCGGTTCCGTGCTCGGCCGGAACTGCTGGAAGGAATCATGCGTAAGACCCCGAAATTGGCTGCCGGAGTCGCGGCGGCCGCAGTGGTGATGTCGGGGGCGGGTATCGCGCTCGGCACCGCGCCCGCCACGGCGGACACGCCGTCCTGTGTGCAGTCGAAGCACGTGGACTACAACCCGGGCATCTCGAGTGTCTGGATCACCCACACCTACGACAAGTCGGTCGACATCAAGACCGCCGCCGCGGGCACGCTGGTCACCTACTCGCTCCGGGTCGGTACCACCAGCATCGGCAACCCGTACATCAACGGCATCGTGGATTTCCCGCCGCCCGGCTTCGAGAAGCCGGTCAAGGTCGTCGTCACGGCATATCACGTCGGGCAGGGCGAGCAGCCGGCCGAGGTGACGCCCGAGCCGGACAACGGTGGCTGGCGGGTCAACAGCACCGGGTGGTTCGTCAACTCCGGCTACCCGGTCACCGCCGACTTCACCTACCGGGTGCCCGCCTCCGTCACCGACGGACAGACGGTCCTCAGCGGCGGCATGCAGGTCCACGGCACCGTCGGCTCGGGTTCCGAACAGCCGAGCATGGGCGTGTGCTTCACCGGTCGCGGCGCGAATCCCGGTGAGGCCCTGCTGGGCAGCCTCGACCAGGGCGGCTTCGGTTCCTCGCAGAACGGGCTCAGCTCCACCGGGTCGGTCAGCGACACCATCGCCAATGTGATTCGGCGCCTGATGGGCAGCTGAGTCACCGGCTCGAAAACCCCTGGGCCGCGGTGTGCGCGCGGCCGCCGCGGCCCAGGACCTTTCATCGCTTCCCTTGAGGAGTCAGTGGTGTCGCCCTGGCGGACCGTATCGTCGCTCGTTCTCTCGTGTGCCGCCGCCGCGGCTCTGCTCACCGTCGCCCCGGGCGTCTTCCAGGTCTCGCGGGCCGATGTCGCCTCCCATCTGGACCACATCGATCGCGCGGGACAGCGGCAGCAGATGTTCTACGTGTACTCCGCTGCCATGCAACGCGTGATACCGCTGCAGGTGATGGCCGCTGCGAAGCCGAACGCGCCGACGCTATATCTCCTCAATGGCGCCAGCGGCGGAACCGACATCACCAATTGGTACAGCCGGACCGACATCGCCGCGTTCTTCTGGGAGAAGAACGTGAATGTGGTGACGCCCGTCGGCGGTGAATTCTCCTATTACACCGACTGGCAGCGCGACGATCCGAAGATCGGGCGCAATCGGTGGGAGACCTTCCTGACCCGGGAACTGCCGCCCATCATCGACGCGACGCTGCATGCCTCGGGCGTGAATGCGATCGCGGGCGTGTCCATGTCGGCCACCTCGGCGCTGGATCTGATCTCCGCCGCACCGGACGTGTACGCCGGGGTCGCCGCCTACAGCGGGTGCGCCTCCACCTCCGATCCGGCCGGCCGCGCCTACATCCGGCTCGTGCTCGCGCGTGGCGATGCCGACCCGAAGAACATGTGGGGCCCCGATGACGATCCGGCCTGGCGCGCCCACGACACCCTCCTCAACGCGGACAGCCTGCGCGGCAAGGCTATCTACCTCGCCAGCGGCACCGGTCTGCCCGGCCCTGCCGAGTCCCTGGGCGCGCAGCCCACACCGGACCAGGTCGTCACCAAGGCGAACCAGATGGTGCTCGGCGGACTGATCGAGGCCGCCACCAACTCCTGCACCCATCAGCTCGCCGATCGCCTTGCGGCACTGAATATTCCGGCCCAGGTCGACTTCCGGCCCGTCGGCACCCACACCTGGGCCTACTGGGAGCGCGACCTCCACAATTCGTGGCCGCTGCTCGCCGCCGCGCTCGGTGTGGCCTAGCGCCGTTCACCGGGGCGGATCCCACAGCTTCGCGCAAGGCAGGCAGGGCATTTCGGCGGTCACCAGGGTGTCGACGGTGACCGCCGCTCCACCGGCGCTGGTCAGTTCGACAGCCACCTCGCCGATCTGAGCGGCCCGACCTTGGTAGTCCAGGGTCAGCGGACCCAATTCCACGTGCAGGTGGAGAATTCGATTCGCTGCGTACATTCGACCGCTCCAGGAATAGCATTTCGATATAGAAACTCTACTGCGCGGTTCGTATTTCGATAAATCACTTGTGCCGGTGGATCGACAATTGCCGATTGTCAATCGTTTCCATCGAAAAAGGGGCGGTGCCGAGTCGCCTGATGTTCGACTC
>NZ_JBHWHH010000321.1:0-3208 GCF_042732555.1 Nocardia sp. NPDC059764 | reverse complement strand
CCTCCGATCCGTTGGATCTCGCCGAAACGGTACTGCGGGAATGCCTTTCCGGCGAGGGCCTCGAACCCGGCGACTTCGCCGCCGGCGCGGCGGTGCTGCTCGCCCCGGCCCCGGTCGCCGGATTCCGCGAGCGCGTGGCCTACCGGGTCGGGGTGCCGTCGGCGGCGGTGGCCGGAATCGATCCCTTCGCGGGCGACCCGTACTCGGCGGGCCCGGTGCACGCGTATCTGAGCGCGGCCGGCCAGGGCATGCTCGACGAGGCCCGGTCCGTGGTCTTCCTGGGCGTGGACGGCGACGCGGCCGCGGCCCTGGTCTACCGTCCGCGAGTGCTCGCCCCCACCTCCTAGGGGAAAGTGAAATACACTGTTTGGCAGTAGATTTCGAAACCCGCTGTGCCCCGGCTGATCCTGGGCGTCCACACGCCCTCGCTGCAATGATGCCGCTCGCGCACACCGAAGCTCGCCGTGCCATGTCCGTCAGCCGGGCGCCCGCGATTCGGTGAAGGGACCTCAGATGGCACGGTCGGTCGGACGGGACCGAGGGGGATTACCGGTGGGGGCCGGTGTCGGGACACGGACGGCCGAGACCGAACGGATACGGGTCGCGCGGGCGGCGGCGGTGCTGGGCGAGCGGGCCACGGTGGCCCGGGTCGCGGCGCTGACGGACCGCGAGCCGGGCGAGATCCGCGCGACCATCGCGGAACTGGCGCGCGCCGGGCTGATCCTCGGCGACTGCCGCCCGCACCCGGACATGGCGGCGCTGGTACTGCGCGAACTGCCCGGCGAGGAGTGCCGCGCGCTGCACGCGGCCGCCGCCGAACTGCTGTGCCGGGAGGGCCTGCCCGCGGTCATGGTGGCCGCGCACCTGGTCGAGGCGGGCGACGCCCGCGGATCGTGGGCGGCGCAGGTGCTCCTGGAGGTCGCCGACCGCGCCTTCGAGGCCGACGAACTCGACAGCGCCGGAACCTATCTGGAGCTCGCGTACCGGGCCAGCCGCCGCGCCGACGAACGGGCGGGCATCGCGACCCGGCTGGTCGCGGTGGAATGGCGGATCAACCCGTCCGGGCGCACCCGCAACTTCGGGCGGCTCAAGGCGGCCCTGCGCACCGGGCGGGTGCCGTGCCCGGAACTACCGATGACCGTGCTGCAGATGCTGTGGCACGGTCACATCCTGCACGCCGACCACGCCCTGCTGCGGCTGCGGCGCGAGGCGGACGCCGCTCTCGGTGATCGGCTCGAATTTCTGGGCGGGTGGCTGCGCTACACCCACCCGGTCCAGGCCCAGCGGCACCCCTGGCTGCTCACCGCCCCGCGCCCCGCCGCGTCCGGCTCGCCTGCACCGCAGCGTGATTCGGCGCACCGGCAGGCCGCCGACCTGCTCGACGGCCTGTGGAAACAGCGGCCGCCGGAGGAGACCGCCGCCGCGGCGCAACGCGTGCTGGCCCAGCACCGCCTCGCGCTCGACACCGTCGAAGTGCTGGTGGCCGCCGTGGACTGCCTGCTGCACACCGACCGGCTCGACGCCGCCGACGCCTGGTGCGCGTCGCTGCTCGCGGAGGCGACCGCGCGGCGCGCCCCGACCTGGCAGGCGCTGTTCGCCGCAGCCCGCGCGGAAACGCTGCTCCGCAAAGGCAATCCGGTCGAGGCCGCCGGGCACGCCACCGCCGCGCTGAACCTGCTGCCCGCCGAACAGCTCGGGGTGTGGCTGGGCCGGGCGGTCGCGGTGCTGGTGCGCGCCCTCACCGCGCAGGGCCGTCACATCGAGGCCGCCGCCCAGCTGGAACGACCGCTGCCGGGTGCGGTGTTCGAAACCCGTTTCGCGCTGGGCTATCTGCGCGCCCGCGGCGAGCACTGTCTCGCCATCGGGCTGCTCGACGAGGCCGAACGGCACTTCCGCCGCTGCGGGCGCCTCATGACCGAGTGGGGCCTGGACTTCGCGTGGCTCGCGCCGTGGCGCAACGACCTGGCCGCGGTCAGCCTGGCGGCGGGGGAGTCGCGGCAGGCCCGCGCCCTCGCCACCCGGCATCTGGACGCGATCGGCGGGGCCGAACGGCATCACAGCGGCGGGGTGTCGCTGCGACTGCTGGCCGCCACCGGCGACCCGCTGCGCCGGGTGACCCTGCTGCGGCGCGCGGCCGCCCTGGCCCGCTCCGGCGGCGACGAACTCGAATTGGCTACCGTGCTGGCCGATCTCGGGGCCGCCTACCGCGCGCTGGGGGAAGCCGATCGGGCGCGCCCGCCGTTGCGCGAGGCGGCGCGGCTCGCCGAAACCTCAGGCGCGGAACCGCTCCTGGCCCGACTGCAGGTCGACTCCGGACCGGGACCGCGAGACACGCTGGGCGGCAGCGGCTTCGAGACACTGAGCCCGGCCGAGCGGCGCGTCGCCGAACTGGCCGCGAGCGGGAACCGCAATCGCGATATCGCCGAAACCCTCGACATCACCACCAGCACGGTCGAGCAGCACCTCACCCGGGTGTACCGCAAACTGTCCGTCGCCCGCCGCAGCGAACTGCGATTCGCCCTGGCGGCGCGGACCGCCGCGACCGGACGGACCGCCACCGGCTGACCAGGATCAAGGTCGGGCATCGATTCGGGTGAACCCGGGTGGCCCAGGACGGTCGCTTCTATCGTGAAGCCATCCGGACGGGGGCGTCATGACGGCAACGGACAAGATCCTCATCATCGGCGGACTGTTGACCCTCACCTACGGGACGCTGCTGGGATATCCCCTGGCCGCCCTCTGAACCGCGGCTAGTGCAGTGAGTCGGCCTTGCTGATCCAGCCGACGATCGCGCGCGTCAGGAACGGCGGCGACAATCGCGTCGCCATGCCGGTGAGTTTGGTCTGTAGTCCGACCAGCACGTGCGGGCCGCGCAACGGGCCGCGGCCGGACGCGGTGTGCCACACCGCTTCCGCCACATCCCGCGGGCTCAGGCGCACGCCCAGGGTGGTCGCGGATTTCGAGCCGCGGCTCACCTCGGTCATCATGTCGGTCGCCACGAACAGCGGCAGCAGATCGCTGACCGTGATCCCGTACTGCCGCCACTCCAGGTCGAGGGCCTCGGTGAGACTGCGGACCGCGGCCTTGGTCGCGCCGTACACGGCGAGCCCGGGCTGGCCGTAGAGCGCCGACGCCGACGCCAGGTTGATCACCCGGCTGCCCGGCGTCCGGCGCAGATAGGGGAGCGCGGCGTGGCACCCGTTGAGGA
>NZ_JBHWHH010000320.1:0-3306 GCF_042732555.1 Nocardia sp. NPDC059764 | reverse complement strand
GTCCTCGAGCCGGGACTGCGATCGTCGCTGACAGGATCTTCGCCGAAAGGCACACGCGGCCAACAGGATCAGGAGAGGAAAACAGCACCGTAGCCCCGTCCGAGGGCGGGGCTACGGTGGAATCGCCGGTCGACGCCACCGGCAAGCGCTAGGTCATACAGGTGAATCGAAGAATGAGAACAAGTGATCAGGCGGGGCGGGCGGGCCTGTCGAGCCCCGGGGTCGCGTTCCAGCCGATCAAATAGCCCGCATGCCGTGTCTCCAATACATCCGCCACCGACTCGTCGGAGGCATTGAGAATATCCAGGTGCAATTGTCGAAGTCGCCAGCACGGGTCGAGCCCGAGTTCGAGCTGCATCAGTTCGGCAAAATTGTGATAGACCTCGAGCGCTCTATACCGTTGCCCCGATCGGCACAGCGCGTACATGTAATACGCCTGCATTCGCTCGTGCAGCGGCTGCTCGGCGGTCAATCTCGCCAGATCGGGGCAGGCCTCACGATGACCGCCCAATCGCAACAGGGCCTCGATCCGCCGCTCCTGATTCACCAAGCGCAATTGCTCGAGATGCGTCAATTCCGCGGTGAGCGGATTCCCGGCCTCCACATCCAGCAGCGGCGGGCCGGTCCACAGGGCCTCCGAGGCGGTGTACAGCTCGACCGCCCGCCGATCGTCACCCACCGCGGCCGCGCAGCGCGCGGCCTCGGCCATGACCTGGTAATCCCTGACGTCCAGCACACAGTCGCGGGCGTCGAACAGATACCCCTTGCTCCAGGTGCGCAGGTATCGGTCCGCCACCTCACCCTGCTCGACGCCCAGGAACTCGGCCATGCGCTTCCTGATCCCGAGCACATAGGTCTGCACCACCGTCACGGCACTGCGCGGCGGATCCTCGTTCCATAACTCCTCGATCATCGCGGACACCGGCACGACAGTCGAATGCCGGACGAGCAGCAGCGCGAGCAATTGCCGCTGCTTCTGAGCCGTCGGTGTGGCATTCCTGTTCTGCAGCGCTAGCGTTAGCGGTCCAAGCACACGGGCATAGATTTGCTGCGTCACGGGCGCTCCCTACTATCTTTCCCGGAAAAGCGCGGGAAATGAATACCCACGGCACTGGAGGCCACTCCAGCCTAACGGTCGGTAGGTATCAGATTCGTGAACAAACCGTAATTTGATGGTTAAAGCCCAAATGTTCCCAAACCATCGACTACCCGCTAAGCCAACGCCTCGATAATGAATGACAAATCAAATACTCATCACGTATAGACCCCAATGCCGTCGGGACCTCCGCATTTGAGCGACGCTCTAGGGCCCGTGGGTCAGACTCGGAGGCAGTGGAGACCGGAAGTGGTTGGTCGCCAACCGATTCCGGTCCACTCCCGATCACCACCGAGGACAGGCATGCGTGAACGCGTCGAGGAGCTCGACAAACTCAAACAATCGGTACTGGCCGGGCCCGATGCGGCCGCGACGCAACGTCAGTACGACAAGGGGAAGCTGACCGCCTACGAGCGGATCGACCTGCTGCTGGACCCTGGGTCGTTCCAGGAGATCGAGGCGTTACGACGCCATCGGGCAACAGGATTCGGGCTCGAGCACCGGCGTCACCACACCGACGGCGTGGTCGCCGGCTGGGGAACCGTCGAGGGGCGGACGGTGTTCGTGTTCGCGCAGGACTTCCGGATTCTGGGTGGCGCGCTGGGCGAGGCGCACGCGGAGAAGATTCACAAGGTCATGGATTTGGCGCTGGCCGCGGGCGCACCGCTGGTCGGGCTCTATGACGGTGCGGGGGCCCGCATCCAGGAAGGGGTCACCGCGCTGGCCGGTTTCGGTGGGATATTCGCGCGAAACACCAAGGCCTCCGGCGTGATTCCGCAGATCAGCGTCATCCTCGGACCTTGCGCCGGTGGCGCCGCCTACAGTCCCGCGCTCACCGATTTCGTCTTCATGATCCGGGAGACGGCCCAGATATTCATCACCGGACCCGACGTGGTCGCGGCGGTGACCGGCGAGCGGGTCACCATGAACGAGCTGGGCGGGGCCGACATCCATTCGCACACCTCGGGTGTCACCCATTTCACCTACGACGACGAACCCTCCTGCCTGCACGATGTCCGGCATCTGCTGTCGATGCTGCCGGCCAACAATCGTCAGCATCCGCCGACGGTGGTGTGCACCGATCCCCCGGATCGGCGCAACGAGTCGCTCTACGATCTGGTCCCCCACGACGGGAACCGGCCCTACGACGTGCGCGCGGTCATCGAGGAGATCGTCGACGACCACGAGATCTTCGAGGTGCACGAGCTGTGGGCGGCGAATGTGGTGTGCGCCTTCGCCCGCCTCGACGGGCACGTGGTGGGCGTGGTCGCCAATCAGCCGAACATGCTCGCGGGGGTGCTCGACATCGCCGCCTCCGAGAAGGCCGCCCGGTTCGTGCAGCTCTGCGACGCGTTCAATATTCCGCTCGTCACGCTGATCGACGTGCCGGGTTTTCTGCCCGGTGTCGCGCAGGAGCACGGCGGGATCATCCGCCACGGCGCCAAACTGCTCTACGCCTACTGCAACGCCACGGTCCCCCGGGTCTCGGTGGTCCTGCGCAAGTCCTACGGCGGCGCGTACATCGTCATGGATTCCCGGTCGATCGGCGCGGACCTGGCGCTGGCCTGGCCCAGCAACGAGATCGCCGTCATGGGCGCCGAGGCCGCCGCGAACGTGATCTTCCGCCGCGAGATCAATGCCGCGAAGGATCCGGAGGCGATGCGGCAGAACAAGATTGCCGAGTATCGCTCGGAGCTGGTGCACCCCTACTATGCCGCCGAGCGGGGGCTGGTCGACGACGTGATCGATCCGGCCGACACCCGTTCGGTGCTCATCCGCAGCCTCGCCATGCTGCGGACCAAACACGCCGACCTGCCGATTCGCAAGCATGGCAACCCACCCCAGTGAGCAGAGCGAGAAGCACATGACAGCACCCCTGGTCCGCGTCGAACGCGGCAATCCCGACGATATCGAAACCGCCGCCCTGCTCATCGCATTGGTGAGCGCGATCGCGAATTCCGTCGAGAGTGCCCCGCCCGCGGTGGCTCCCGTGCGCTGGATCGGGCCGCCGCGCGCGAGCGCTTTCGTCCCGCCGCGCAGCTGGGCCGCCGCATGAGCGCCGAATCGGTTGCCGTGAATGGGAGTTACGGCCTACGCAAGGTCCTCGTAGCCAATCGAGGCGAGATCGCCGTGCGCGTGATCCGGGCCGCCAAGGACGCCGGTATCGCCAGTGTGGCCGTGTACGCCGAACCGGACGCCGACGCGCCGTT
>NZ_JBHWHH010000319.1:0-3332 GCF_042732555.1 Nocardia sp. NPDC059764 | reverse complement strand
ATCCAGTGGATCGAGCCCGGCCGCTTGGTTTTTCGAGTCTCTGGCCGCGCCGTACGCGGCCTGCTACTTGAACGGGCCGATGCCGTTGAGCGGGTTGCCGCCGTGCAGGTAGATGTACACCAGGATGGCCGCCGCCACCGCCGCGACGAAGGCGGCCAGGGAGCCCAGGAACGGGCGGGTGGACCAGGCGCGATTGCGATCGAGCGAGTAGCGGCCGGGGCCGGTGAGGATGAGCGCGGTGGTGATGCCGACCAGGATCGAGTCGATCTCGACCGAGTTGGTCTTGGCGGAGTACTGGAATCCGGGAACCATGCCCTGCTTCCACATCCACCCGTCCAGGATCACCGCGAGCAGCGCGCCCGCGGCCAGCGGCGTGGCCAGACCGATCACGACCAGCACGCCACCGCCGAGCTCGCCCGCGATGAGCATGGGCACGGCCAGGTCGACGTGCTTCCAGCCGCCGCCCTCCATCGAGGTCTTGATGCCCTCGAAGCCGGGGCCGTGGAACCAGCCGAAGGCCTTCTGCAGGCCGTGGTAGATGAAGGTGCCGCCGATGACCAAGCGCAGCAAGAGGAGTCCGAGGTCCAGGGTGCCGCGGCGATCGTCGCGGCGGCGGCGGCCATTGTTCTCCGGAGGCGCGGCCGGGGCCGGCGGGATGCTGGCGAAGGAGTAGGTCGGGGACGGCTCGGCGGTGGAGCTGTCGGCCGCGCCCGGGATGGAGTTCTTGACCTGCGAGTAGAGCGGGACGTCCAGATCGAGGCCGAGTTCCTCGTCGGTGCGCGGCAGGTTCCGCTCGGTGCCGTGGCCGACCTTCTGCGGCGTGATCTGTTCGGTCGCCTGCCCGGCGGCCTGGCCGAGTTGCTCGGTGGTCTGGCCGTTCTGCTCGGCGGCCGGACCGGGAGCGGCGGCGGGCGGTGTGATCTGCTCGGCGGTCTGCGCGCCGGACGGGGCGGCGAACTGCTCGGTCGGCGAGTCGAAGGGGCTGCGGACCGGTGCGCCGGCCGGGCGCGGAGCTGCGGGCGTGGCGTCGCCCGCCGCGGCGGACGGCTCGTTCGGCTTGTTCGTCACCCGGGTCAGAGTATTAGCCGCAACCGTCCGGCACCCCGCAGAACGCGGGCGTGTCCGCTGTCTGATTCGCGCCACGGTGGAGTGTTTCGCCACGGCACGCCTTTTTGCGACACCCCGTCCGAGCGGTGACGGCAGGTTTTCCGTAACGTCTCCACCATGAGTCTGGTTGCCGCTGACCGTGTCGGGGTGGGTGCACGGATGGTCCGTGCGGGCGCCGGGCGGATCGTGCTGGGCATGACGCTCGGCGCGGTGCTGCTGTCGGGGTGCGCGCGCTTCGACGATCGCGCCTCCAGCCCGTTCACCACCGAGCCGACCTGGCAGGACGCCGAGCCCAAGACCACCACCCCCAAGACGCCGCCGACCAATGCCAAGCGTCCGGATCTGCCGTGCGTGGATCCCGATCTGGCCGTGGTGGTTTCGTGCCTGGACACCACCGGCGGGCTGGTCGCGCTGCCCGACGGCGGCAGCGCGCTGGTGGCCGAGCGCACCACCGGGCGGATCCTGAAGGTCGTCGCCACCGACGAGGGCGAGCCGCCCGCGC
The DNA here is from genome assembly GCF_042732555.1 of Nocardia sp. NPDC059764. Classification (NCBI taxonomy): domain Bacteria; kingdom Bacillati; phylum Actinomycetota; class Actinomycetes; order Mycobacteriales; family Nocardiaceae; genus Nocardia; species Nocardia sp. NPDC059764. The sequence continues at coordinate 1,723 of NZ_JBHWHH010000319.1, read as the reverse complement.
CGGTGGAGGTGGCGAAGGTGGAGGTCGACCCGGCCGGCGACGGCGGCGTGACCGGGCTGGCGCTGTCGCCCACCTACGGTGAGGACGGCCTGGTCTACGCGTACGTGACGACGCCGAGCGACAACCGGGTGGTGCGCATCTCCACCGGCGGCGGCGCGCCCAAGCCGATCCTGACCGGAATCCCGAAGGGCGCCAACGGCAATCGCGGGTCGATCGATTTCACCGCGCACGACCGCATGCTGGTGCTCACCGGTGACGCGGGCAATCCGGCGCTGGCCGCCGACAACGGCTCGCTGGCCGGGAAGCTGCTGAGCATCAGCGCCCCCGCGCCCGGTGCGGCCGCCGAGGTGATGGTGTCCGGAATCGGGGTGGCGGGCGGCGTGTGCTCGGACGGCAAGGGGTCGATCTGGTTCACCGACCGCACCGCCACCGAGGACCGGCTGCAGCGGGTCGGCGCGGACGGTGTGGCGGTGAAGGCGTGGACCTGGCCCGATCACCCGGGTGTCGCGGGCTGCACGGCCGCCACGGACGCGGTCGCGATCTCCATGACCAATCAGAAGGCGCTGGCCATCGCCATGGCCGACAAGAACACCCACGCGGTGACGGCCGCGCCCTCGCTGCTGGCGCAGGACAAGTACGGCCGCCTGGACGGCGCGTCGATCGGCGGCGACGGCAATATCTGGGTCGGCACCGTGAACAAGCCCGACGGCAGTCCGAACCAGTACGACGATCGCGTGGTGCGGATCCCACCGCCGAACGGCGGCGAGCACGGCGGTTCGGACTAGCCTCCCGGCTCACGCTGCGGCGCACAGCACTCGCTGTGCGCCGCAGCGCTTTCCGTGCTCGTGATTCCGGTTCAGGCTCGGGCGGCCTGCGTGACCGGCATCTGCAGTTCGATGACCCATTCGGCGGAGGCGGGGTCGCCGGGGGCGTTGAGGTAGACCTCGCGAATGGGAGCGCAAGGGGCGTAACCGTTCTCGTCGGCCCAGCGGCCCATGGCCTCGAAGGACACGCACAGTTCCGACAGTTTCCCGCGGTGGGCGAGAGTGGCGGCTTGCATGATCGCGGGCAGCTCACGCAGCTCGAACGGGGTGCCGGGGGTGGCGGCGCCCGCGACCTGGTGGGCGACGTGGACGCGCAGACCCGCTTCCAGCTCTTCGTAATACACGACCGGCGCACCGGTGATGGTGAGTCCCGCCTCCGGGATCGACTTCCCCAGCCGCTGGTAGAGCCGCTCGATGATCGGGCCGACGGCGGCCTCGCCGGATTCGGCCGCCACATCGCTCATTTCGGCGACGAGCGTGGGGGCCAGGGATTTCACGACGATTTCCTGCTCGGGCATGACGCCCTCCTTTTCGATACGCAGGAGCCTCGCCTCGACGGACTGGAGTCGCGCGGTGTCCGCGGCCACCTGATTGGCCAGCTGGGCGCGACGCAGTTGCAGCATGCCGTGCAACCGTTCCGCGGACAGCTGACCGTCGAGCATCTCGGCCACCTGTTGCAGGGTGAAGCCGAGATCCTTCAACGCGACGATGCGGTTGAGCCGCGCGAGCTGATCGGCGGCATAGAACCGATAGCCCGAGTACGGGTCGACCTCGGACGGCGGCAGCAGCCCGATCTCGTCGTAGTGGCGCAGCATTCGCACCGACACCGATCCGAACCTGGCGAAGTCTCCGATACTGAACATGACTCCTCCAGGCTCGGGCCTCACACGGTGTGAGGG
>NZ_JBHWHH010000318.1:0-3372 GCF_042732555.1 Nocardia sp. NPDC059764 | reverse complement strand
GCCCGGAACCTGGTGGTTCCGGGCCGTTGTCTTTGCCGCGTACAGGGTTTGGCTCAGGCGTCCAGGACGCGGTGTTTGCGTTCCACCACCGGCGGCTGCACCGACCAGGGGAAATTGATCCATTTGTCGGTGCGTTTCCACACGTATTCGCAGTCCACTTCGGAATGTGGCTTCTGGTAGATGACCGCGCAGCGGACCTCGGCGACGTGGTCGGAGCAGAAGTCGCGGACCAGTTTCAGCGTCTTGCCGGTGTCGGCGACGTCGTCGGCGACCAGCACGGTGGCGCCGGTGAGGTCGACGGCGCTGGGTACGGGCGGCAGCATGACCGGCAGGTCCAGGCGCTGGTCGACGCCGGTGTAGAACTCGACGTTCATGACGTGGAGGTTCTTGACGTCGAGGGCGTAGCCGAGGGCGCCGGCGACGAAGAGCCCGCCGCGGGCGATGGAGAGGATGAGGTCGGGTTCGAAGCCGTCGTCGGCGATGAGCTGGGCCAGTTCCCGGCCGGCGTTTCCGAACAGTTCCCAGCTCAGTTCTTCGCGATCGCTCATGCTCGACTCCGTTTTGGCCGCTGCGGTGGTCTTCGTGATCATACGAGCCGGGGTCAGGGCTGGTGGGTGATCGTGTACCAGAGCAGGGCGAGGGTGGCGAGGGCGAACAGCGGTACCAGCACCATGGTTTCGATCTTGTTGCCGGTGCGGTCGATGATCGGGACGCGGGTGCGGAGTTTGAGCGGCCACAGCAGCCGGCAGCCACGGTCGGTGAGGCAGTCGCCGATCAGATGGGCGAGAGCCCCGAGGCCGACGGAGAACGGCAGCCAGAGCGGTTTGTCGCTGATCCAGTGGTCGATGGCGAAGGTGCCGCAGACGGCGAGGATGACGACGGTGCCCCAGGATTTGAGGCCGTCGCCGCTGGGGGCCAGACCCAGTGCCTTGACCGCGAGGGCGAGCAGGAAGAACACGAGGGCGAGGGTGAAGTTGCGGCCGAGCAGGTGTTCCCCGGCCCAGGTGCCGTAGGTGACGGCGGCGACGAAGGCGAAGGAGTGGGTGCCGTGGCGGTGCCCGCCGGAGATCCACGAGATGAACTTGCACGCGTAGTGCGAGACCGGCCCGAGCACATGGGAAATGGTTCCCGAGGGGTGGTCGGCGTCGGGGAGCAGCGCCGCGCCCGCGGTGAGGAAGGTGCCCATCACCAGATCGACGGAGCCGATGGCCCCGGATTGCACTGCGGGATAGGTCAAGACGGTGAGCGGCAGCGCCGCGGCAGCCGCCGACCAGGCGAGCGCGCCGCTGGTCGCATGTGAATGTCCTAGCACCACTTGAAGGTTAACGTACGGGTTCGAATCCCTTTTCAGGGCAGCCGGTTTGGTTTTCGGGGTGTGTTCCGGATCGCTTTCGGGTGACCCGGGTGCATGAGGTGGCGGGCCTCCAATAGTCTCGAATCGATTGTGCTTTCCGTTCAGAGAGGATCGGACATGTCGGTAGCGTCCGCGGTGAAGGATCAGATTCAGCAGATCGGCGGGGGATTCATGTTCTCCCGGGAGGCCCGATCCTTCGCCGAGAGCACCGGTGTCCCCGGCTTCCTGCCGGGCTATACGCGTGGCCGCGGCGGTGTGCTGGGTGATGTGGACGCGGACGTGGTGACCGCGGCGTTCGGGTTCTTCCGTCCTGATGCCATCCGGCAGGCGTGGGAGTCGACCGCGGGGGTGTCGGCGGAGGCGGGCGCGGCGGGCTATCTGAAGGCTTGCCAGGACTTCGGCCGCCGCAAGCTGGCCGACTTCGATGATTCGGGCCGGTTGGCGGAGCTACTGCTACCGGTGGTGGCCGCGGCGAATCCGGTGGGTGTGCCGTTGTTCGCCGGGTGGCGGGCGCTGCCGTTGGCGGAGGACGCGCCGGGCCTGGTGCTGCAGCTGGTCCACATTCTGCGGGAGCTGCGCGGCGGCTTGCATCTGATCGGCGTGCTGGGCAGCGGTCTGACCCCGTTGCAGGCGGTGCTGATCGCGGGCTCGCCGTTGAAGCCGGGTCCGGATCAGGCGCGCAATTTCGGCTGGCCGGAGCCGTTCGACGAGATCACCGCGGAGTTGAAGGGCCGTTGGATGCAGGCCGAGCAGATCACCGAGGATCTGATCGCGCCCGCGTTCGCGGTGCTGGACGACAAGCAGGGGGACGAGCTGGCGGCGCTGCTCACCTCGTGTCACGCCACGGTGTTCGGCAGCCGCTGATCGAGATCCGGGTGGGCTGATAGCGGCCCACCCGGTGGTCCTGTTCAGCGATGCAGGAATTCGAGGGTGACGCGTTCGAAGGCTTCCTTGGCCTCGTACATCACCCAGTGCCCGCACTTGGGGAAGACGTGCAGTTCGGCGTTGGGGATCTGCCGTAGGGGGATGAGGGCCATGTCGGTGGGGCATTGGCGGTCGTCGCCGCCCCAGGTCATGAGGACCGGGCTCTTGATCTTGTGCAGCATGGACCAGTAGGGCGGGGTGGGGGAGTTCTCCAGGAATTGCTGTTGCAGCGCAAGCGCTTCCGACCCGTACATGGCTTTGAGGCTGGCTTGCGCCGCGGGATCGGTGGCGGCGGCCCAGCGTTCCTCGACGAGGTCGTCGGTGATCATCTTGGGGTCGTAGATCATGCAGCGCAGCCACCGCATGAGGCCTTCGCGCGAGGGTGCGTCGGCGAATTCGGACAGCAGCCGGGTGCCTTCGCTGGGGGTCATGGCGAGCAGGCTCTGCCCGACGCCGCCGATGGCGATGATCTTCTCGACCCGTTGCGGGTGTGCCATGGCGACATTGAAAGCGACGACGCCGCCCATGGAGTTGCCGATCATAGCTGCGGAGTCGAGGCCCACGGCGTCCATGAAGCGGATGACGGCGTCGACGGCGGTGAGCACGGGGTGTCCGGGAACCGGGTCGCTGACGCCGAATCCGGGGAATTCCAGGACGTAGCAATGGAAGTGATCGGCGTAGAAGCCCAGGTTGTTGCGGAAGTTCCGCCACCCGTTGACGCCGATCCCGGATCCGTGGAGCAGCAGTAGGGGAGGGCCGTCTCCGGCTTCGTGGTAGCGCAGAACGCCTTTGTCCGTGGCGATTTCGCGTCGGGTGTTCTCGTATGTGACATCCACTCCACCACGATAGAACAGGTTTCACTTCTATGTCGCCGATATGTCGGCAAAGATCTATAGTTGCATGCAGACATGCGTATGCATCACTGTCCACTCAAAATATCGTGACCGACAACCCCGGCCACGACAGGACGGGCCACTCCTACAACCACGAGGACACCGATGTCGCGCGCCGTTCCATCGGCCGCGTCCGCACCCGGATCATCGACTGACCGATCCCAGAGACGCGCGATGCCCCCGAACCGGATGGTTCGGGGG
>NZ_JBHWHH010000317.1:0-3431 GCF_042732555.1 Nocardia sp. NPDC059764 | reverse complement strand
GTGCCGGTGGGGGCCGTCGTGGTGGGGTCCCCCGCCGGGGCTCCGGTCGTCGGGGCCGGGGCGTCGGTGGTTCCGGGGGTGTTTCCGCCGGGCTGGGTGGGCTGGCCCGGTTGGGTGGGTTGACCCGGCTGGCCCGGTTGGGCGGTGGGTTGGGTGGTCTGGCCGGCGGGGGCCGTGGTGGGCAGTGGCTTGGGCGTGTCGGACGGGTCGCAGGCGGCGGTGCCGAGAACGACCCCCGCGGCGAGTGCGGCGACAACCAGTGACTTGATTCCCATGAGAAACCTCCAGATGCGAAACCCGACCAAAGACATGCATGGTCCACATCAGTGGGGTCGGAGCGGCTGTTACGGGGCTTCGGGCAGGGAATCCGTGGAATCGCCTGTGGGTCACGGCAGTTCGTCGTAGACTGCCGCGAAAACCCCAGATCCGGGTGCGGTTCGCGAAACCGTTAACAGGCACCTGATCTTTTTGTGCCCCCCAAAAGATGGGGCCGAACGGGGCGCTACTCCCCCGCCACCGCCCGTACGACGCGCGTGGACGTTCGTTCACCCTCCCCGGCCGCAAAATCACCTACTGTCTGGAACAGGCCCTCGGATCGGCCGCTTCCCCGGGAATTCCCCCACACGCCGAAACCAATACTTGATTGATTCCAGAAAAAGGGGCAGACTTCGTGCTGTGCCCACGCCTCCCGATTTCGAGCGCATGTTGCGCGGGGCCGCTCTGCGTGTGACCGCACCGCGGCTCGCGGTACTGACCGCTGTGCACGACCACCCCCACTCCGACACCGACACCATCCTCGGCTTCGTCCGCGAAACCCGGGGCGGCGTGTCCCACCAGGCCGTGTACGACGTACTCAAAGCCCTGACCACCGCAGGGCTGATCCGCCGAATCCAACCCATGGGATCGGTCGCGCTCTACGAAACCCGCGTCGGCGACAACCACCACCACGTCGTGTGCCGCACCTGCGGCGTCATCGCCGACGTGGACTGCGCCGTCGGTGAGGCCCCCTGCCTCACCGCCTCCGACACCAACGGCTTCGCGCTCGACGAAGCCGAGGTCATCTACTGGGGTTTGTGCCCCGAATGCTCCAAAACCGCTGCCACACAAAACAAGTAGCGGCCACACTCGTGGTCGACAACAAGATCACATCCATGGAAGGACGACACACCGTGCCTGAACACCCGCCCATCGGTGAAGCCAATACCGAACCCGCCGCCGGTGGCTGCCCCGTCTTGCACGACCGGAATTCGAACCCGGCCGAGGGCGGTAACGCCAACCGTCAATGGTGGCCCAACCAGCTGAACCTGAAGATCCTGCAGAAGAACCCGGCCGTCGCCAACCCCATGGACGAGGGCTTCGACTACGCCGCCGAGTTCAAGACCCTCGACCTGGCCGCCGTCAAGGCCGACATCGTCGAGGTCATGCACACCTCCCAGGACTGGTGGCCCGCCGACTTCGGTCACTACGGCCCCTTCTTCATCCGCATGTCCTGGCACGCCGCCGGCACCTACCGCATCCACGATGGCCGCGGCGGCGCCGGAGCCGGCATGCAGCGCTTCGCGCCCCTGAACTCCTGGCCCGACAACGCCTCCCTCGACAAGGCCCGCCGCCTGCTGTGGCCGGTCAAGAAGAAGTACGGCAAGAAGCTGTCGTGGGCCGACCTCATCGTCTACGCCGGCAACGTCGCCCTCGAGGACATGGGCTTCGACACCTTCGGCTTCGGCGGCGGCCGCGTCGACCAGTGGGAGCCCGAGGAGGACGTGTACTGGGGTCCCGAGACCGAATGGCTCGGCGACGCCCGCTACACCGGCAAGCGCGACCTCGACAACCCGCTCGCCGCGGTCCAGATGGGTCTGATCTACGTCAACCCCGAAGGCCCCAACGCCAACCCCGACCCGGTCCTGGCCGCGGTCGACATCCGCGAGACCTTCGCCCGCATGGCGATGAACGACGAGGAGACCGCCGCCCTGATCGTCGGCGGCCACACCTTCGGCAAGACCCACGGCGCGGGCCCGGCCGAGCACGTCGGCCCCGAGCCCGAAGCCGCCCCGCTCGAGGAGCAGGGCCTGGGCTGGCGTTCCGACTTCGGCACCGGCGTCGGCCGCTACGCCATCACCTCCGGCATCGAGGTCACCTGGACCCCCACCCCGACCAAGTGGGACAACAGCTTCCTCGAGACCCTCTACGGCAACGAGTGGGAACTCACCAAATCCCCCGCCGGCGCCCATCAGTGGGTCGCCAAGAACGGTCAGGCCACCATCCCCGACGCGTTCGACGACACCAAGCGGTGGCTGCCGACGATGCTGACCACGGACCTGTCCCTGCGGATGGATCCGATCTACGAGCGGATCACCCGCCGCTGGCTCGACCACCCCGAGGAGCTGGCCGCCGCCTTCGCCAAGGCCTGGTACAAGCTCATCCACCGCGACATGGGCCCCAAGGTCCGTTACCTCGGTCCCGAGGTGCCCGAAGAGACCCTGCTGTGGCAGGACCCGATCCCCGCGGTGGACCACGAGCTCATCTCCGACGCCGACGCCAAGGCGCTCAAGGCCAAGATCCTCGACTCGGGTCTGACCGTGGCGCAGCTGGTCTCGACCGCGTGGGCCGCGGCCTCGTCCTTCCGTGGCTCGGACATGCGCGGCGGCGTCAACGGCGGCCGCATCCGCCTGCAGCCGCAGGCCGGCTGGGAGGTCAACCAGCCCGACGAACTCGCCCAGGTGATCCGGGTCCTCGAAGGCATCCAGGCCGACTTCGGCAAGCCGGTGTCCTTCGCCGACCTGGTCGTGCTGGCCGGTAACGCCGGTGTCGAGAAGGCCGCGCAGGCAGGCGGTTTCGACGTCGAGGTGCCGTTCCGCGCGGGCCGCGCCGACGCCACCCAGGAACTGACCGACGTGGAGTCCTTCGCCGCGCTCGAGCCGGCCGCCGACGGCTTCCGCAACTGGGTCGGCAAGGGCACCCGAGTCCCCGCGGAGTACCTGCTGCTCGACAAGGCCAACCTGCTGACCCTGTCCGCGCCGGAGATGACCGTGCTCGTGGGTGGTCTGCGCGTCCTGGGCGCCAACCACTCCGGTTCGCAGCTGGGTGTGTTCACCGACAAGCCGGGCGTGCTCTCGACCGACTTCTTCGTGAACCTGCTCGACATGTCCACCAAGTGGGCTCCGGCCGACTCCGAGGACAGCAGCTACGTCGGCACCGACCGCGCCACCGGCAAGACCGTGTGGACCGCCTCCCGCGTCGACCTCGCCTTCGGCTCCAACTCGCAGCTGCGGGCCCTGGCCGAGGTGTACGCCGAGGACGACTCCAAGGAGAAGTTCGTCAAGGACTTCGTCGCGGCCTGGACGAAGGTCATGGAACTGGACCGCTTCGACCTCGCCTGAGGTTGATCCGGCCGGTGTGACCGGTTGAGACGATGCCCCCGAACCATCCGGTTC
>NZ_JBHWHH010000316.1:0-3484 GCF_042732555.1 Nocardia sp. NPDC059764 | reverse complement strand
CCACCGCACAACCCGTGACAGACACGCGGTTCATCGCTGGTCTCTATCGGCATATCGTTCGGCGACAGCGGCGAAGGCTGCTTTGGGTTCCCAGCGCATGTCCGGGTAGGTGTCGCACTGGCGGGCCTCCAGTACCTTGACGATGCCCAGGCTGGCGAGGTCGAGATCATCGCGGGGATTTCCGTCCGACACCGAGCCACGCGGTCGTTGACAGCGCCGAGCCGGGCTCGTAGCGCTCCCGCAGATACTCGATCATGACCCGTTCCTGCTCGGCCCATGCGGCCGCGTCGGTGCGCCGCCGGGTTGATTGCAACGGCGCGCTCCCCCGGGTCAGCCGATCCCACATCTGCTCGGCGCTGTCGTAGCGGAACGATTCGGTGTGCGGGCGCAGGGTGACCTCGGTGAAGCCGGCCGCGTGCAGTTCGCGTTCGAAGACGATCGGATTCTCCAGGCTGTCCAGATTCGGCTGGGGCGCGGGGAATCCCGGAATCCCAGCCTGAAAGGCTTCGAACAGCAGGGTCATCAGCGGCGAGTCCGCGATCGGAGCCCAGCTCGACACCACGGCGGTGCCGCCGGGGCGCAACACTCGGCGCAGTTCGGCGAAGCCCGCCGCACGGTCCGGGAAGAACATGAGCCCGAACATCGAGAACGCCGCGTCGAAGGTGTTGGCGGCGTAGCGCAATCGCTGACCGTCGCCGACGCCGGTGAGGACGTTCCCGATCCCGGCCCGCATGATCGTGCCGCGCAGTCGCCGGATCATCTCCTCCGAGAAATCGACCGCGACCACTTCGGCGACCCGCGGCGCGGCCTGCAGGGCCAGCACGCCGGGGCCGGTGGCCACATCGATGATCCGGGACCGGGCGGTCAGTCCGCCCAGTTCGAGCGCGCGAATCGCGAAGGGCCGCATCATGTCCGATACGACCTCGTCATAGCTCGCGGCGACACCGTCCCATGCGCCCGGCGCGGCCAGTGGATTCTCCGGCATTCGACCACCCTTCCGACGGGTACAGTGTACGCACGTCGGACGGGTGGTCTACCGGTACCTCAGCGGCCGGGGAGGAAGCGGAGGCTGCGGGCGATGGTCATCAGGAAGGGCTGCCACGTGCCCTGGGGGACGAAGGGCGGGGCGTCCAGGTTGAGGAAGCGGGTGACCACGATGGACTGGGGTTCGGTGAACTTCAGGAGGCCGTCGGGGCCGTGGCGGCGGCCGACGCCGGAGATGCCCATGCCGCCCATGGGAGCGCCGGTGGAACCCCAGGCTGGGGCGTAGCCCTCGTCGACATTGACTGTGCCGGCGTGCAATTGCTCGGCGATGCGCTCGCCCTCGGCCTTGCTGCCCGCCCAGACGCTGGCATTGAGGCCGTACTCGGTGTCATTGGCCCGGGTGATGGCCTCGTCGACCGAGTCCACCGGGTAGATGGAGACCAGGGGGCCGAAGGTTTCATTGCGGCCGCACTCCATGGCGTCGGTGACCTCGGAAAGCACGGTCGGCTCAAAGAACAGCGGGCCCAGGTCGGGGCGGGGGTTGCCGCCCGCGAGCACCTTCGCGCCCTTGGAGACCGCGTCGGCGACGTGCTTGGTGACCGTCTCCAGCTGTGATTCGGAGATCAGGCTGCCGATGTCCTTCGAGAAGTCGTATGCCGCACCGAGTTTCGCGGCCTTGACCGCGGCGGTGAACTTCTCGGTGAACTGCTCGGCGACCGCGCGCTCGACGTACATGCGCTCGATGGAGATGCACAGCTGGCCCGCGTTGGAGAAGCAGGCGCGCACCGCGGCCTTGGCGGCCTTGTCCAGATCGGCGCCGCGCGTGATGATCATCGGGTTCTTGCCGCCCAGTTCGGCGGAGAAGCCGATGAGGCGGCGGCCGCACTGCTCGGCCAGGGTGCGGCCGGTGGCGGAGGAGCCGGTGAACATCAGGTAGTCGCAGTCGTCGACGATGGCCGTGCCGACCACCGTGCCGGGACCGGTGACCACGGCGAACAGATCCGCGGGCAGCCCGGCCCGGGCGAACAGTTCGGCATTGGCCAGCGCGGAGTACGGGGTCTGGCTGTCGGGCTTGACCACGACCGCGTTCCCGGCCATCAGCGCCGGAATCGAGTCGCCGACCGCGAGCAGCATCGGGTAGTTCCAGGGCGCGATCACCCCGACCACGCCCTTGGGCACCGGGCGCACCGAGGCCCGGTTCAGGACCGGGAACGCGCCCGGCACGCTCTGGGCCGCCAGCAGTTTCGGCGCGACCCGGGAGAAGTAGCGGGCCGCGAGGAACAGGCCCATCACCTCCTCCTGCGCCGCCCAGCGCGCCTTGCCGGTCTCGGCCTGGATGACGTCCATCAGGTATTCGCGGTTCTCGATCACCAGCGCGCGGTAGCGGTCCAGCACCTCGGCCCGCTGCTTGGGGGTGCGCGCGGCCCAGTCCGCCTGGGCGGCGCGGGCTTTGGCGATGGCGGCGGCGACATCGGCGGCGGTGCCGACCGGCACCTCGCCCAGGGTGCCACCGGTGAACACCTCGGTGATCGCTCTGGTCGCGTGGTCCTGCGTGGTATCCACGGCCGCGAACGAGCGCAGCCGTTCGAACACCGCGGCAGCCGGCACCGGCATCATCGCCTCCTACTTGTGAGTAACTTCCGGATACACACAATCTACCCCCTGGCCTCGGCGTGGGGCCCGGACTGGGAAATCTGATGGTTGCCACAAAATTGCCAATTCGCCCAGCGGGCCAGAGTAATGTTCTCGGCGGGGTGCCCTTTTCGAAGGAGTGCCCACAATGACCAAGTTCGTTCAGACGATCGAGTTCACGACCACTCACATCGATGAGTTCAACGAGAAACTCGACGCGTGGCTCACCGCGACGGCGGGCAAGCGCACAGCCGTCCGCGGCCTCGAGGCCAAGGATCGCGATCACCCGAACACCTATATGCAGATGGTCGAGTTCCCCTCCTACGAAGAGGCGATGAAGAACTCCGACCTACCTGAGACCACCCGCTTCGCCGAGGAGATCGCCGCACTGTGCGACGGCCCGGCGGTCTTCCACAACCTGGATCTGCTGCGCGAGGACAATATGGCCGACGGCCAGGGCCGCAATATGGTCGTGCGCAGCCTCGACACTCCGGACGCAACCCGCCCCTTCGAGGCGGGAATGGGCCGGATGGACCTGATCGAGACGCCGTTCGGCGCGCTCGGCCGCGCGGTCTTCGAACCGGGCTGGCGCTGGTCCACCCACGTCAAGCCGATCGCGGGCACCGACTCCTGTCAGGCCATGCACGTCGGCTACTGCATCTCGGGCCGGCTGCGGATCCGGATGGACGACGGCGCGGAATCCGAGATCGGCCCCGGTGACTACCTGTTCTGTCCGGCCGGTCACGACGCCTGGGTCCTGGGCGACGAGCCGTGCGTGATGCTCGATTGGGCCGGTGCGGCCCAGTACGCGAAACGCACCTGACGACAAGCGCATCGGCGACCGCCCCGCGGTGGGCGAATGCGGCAC
>NZ_JBHWHH010000315.1:0-3536 GCF_042732555.1 Nocardia sp. NPDC059764 | reverse complement strand
TCCCTCCTCCGCTCCTCCGCTTCGCTCCGTCGCTCCGTCGGTCCAGACCGGGGCGGGCCGCGAACCTGCGAGGCTTGCTACCCGCGAGTAGTAATCCCTTTTGCGGGCGTTACCCTCTGCGCATGGCGTATTTGAAGCGTGACGGGGATGTGTTCGTGCTGTTCCTCGGTACCGAGGGTCAGACCATCGACAGCGAGAACCGTTTCCACCCGGACTGGATCACCGAGGTCCACGCGCTGCTCGACGAGGTCGAGGCGTCCGAGGGTCCGGCCGCGCTGGTGGTCACCGCCAACGGCAAGTTCTTCTCCAACGGCCTCGACACCGACTGGCTGTTCGGGAATTTCGACAAGAACTGCTGGTACCTGGACCGCGTGCACTCGCTGTACTCCCGCCTGCTGACCTTCGGCATGCCGACCGTGGCCGCGGTGAACGGGCACGCCTTCGGCGCGGGCGCCATGCTCGCCACCTCCTGCGACTTCCGGGTCATGCGCGCCGACCGCGGCTTCTGGTGCCTGCCCGAGGTGAACCTGGGCATGCCGTTCACGGTCGCCATGAACGCGCTGCTCACCAACCGCCTGATCAACCAGGTCGCGGTGGAGGCCATGACCACGGGCCGCCGCTACGGCGCGGACGACGCCCTCGCGGCCGGAATCGTGGACGCCAAGGCGGATGCTGAGTCGTTGCTGGCCACCGCGATCGCGCGCGCGGACCTGCTCAAGGGCAACCGCAAGCCGAACCTGCCGGTCATCAAGAAGGCCCTGCATCAGCAGGCGCTGGCCGGGCTGGCCGTGGAGACCACCCCCGAGAACCTGGCGTTCAACCCGTAACCGACCGCCTGCGCCGGAGATTTTCCGGCTTACCTGCTGCGACAGAGTTGCGCGGCAGTGCGAGACTGTTGGGATGTCACCATCGCGCAACGGCGATGACCGGAGATCCTGCGCACCGATCGGACGTCCCGAGACGTCCGTGCCGTCGTCGCATCATCCGACCGTGGCACCGGCCGATCCGGCATTGCTGGCCGCGGCCGATGCCGCGATCGCCGGCTACCGCGATCAGCTGATCGCGCTCTCGCACGACATCCACTCCGAGCCCGAATTGGCGTTCGAGGAATTCCGGAGTGTCGCCAAGACGATCGAGCCGTTGCGCGAACGCGGATTCCGTATCGAATCGGGTGTGGCGGAGCTGCCGACCGCATTCACCGCGGAATTCGGCAGTGGCGAACTCGTCGTGGGTATTTGCGCCGAATATGACGCTTTGCCCGAAATTGGTCATGCTTGCGGGCACAACATCATCGCCGCGTCCGCGGTGGGCGCGGCGCTCGGGCTGGCCGCCGTCGCCGACGCCTGCGACATCACCGTGAAGGTGTTGGGCACCCCGGCCGAGGAGTCGGGCGGCGGCAAGGTGCTCATGCTGGACCGCGGCGTATTCGACGACCTGGCCATGGCCATGATGGTGCACCCGGGCCCGGAGGACATCGCCGGCGCGCATTCGCTGGCCCTCGCCGACCTCTCGGTGGTCTACAGCGGCCGTGAATCGCATGCCAGCGCGGCGCCCCAATACGGGCGGAACGCGCTCGACGCCGTCACCGTCGCGCAAGTTGCTTTGGGTTTGCTGCGTCAGCATCTCCTCCCCGGGCAGCAGCTGCACGGTATAGTCGGGTCGGGCGGCGTCGCCCCTAATATCGTGCCCGGTCACGCGGAACTGCTGTATTACCTACGTGCGGTCGACTCCGCGACCCTCGACGATCTGATGCAACGAGCATCGGCTTGTTTCGAGGCAGGTGCCCTGGCAACCGGATGCACCCACGAAATCCGGAAGCTCGCGCCGACATATACCGAGCTCACTCCCGATAGCGCACTACTGTGTGCCTATCGCGAGCAGATAACCGCGCTCGGTCGCGAGCCCATCGCCCCGGAATTCGAGGCGGCACGGCCGCTGGGCAGCACCGATATGGGCAACGTCACCAACGTCATCGCCGGTATTCACCCGGTCATCGGCATCGATGCCGGGGGCGCGGTGACCCATCAGCCCGCCTTCGCTGCGGCCGCGGTCAACGCCTCGGCCGACCGTGCGGTGCTGGACGGGGCAACGGCGTTGGCCCGCACGGCGATACATATCGCAGGCGACAAAATGCACAGGGACAGGTTGTCGGAGAGAGTCGGTCAACGGCAGTTTCAGCGACAGGAGGACATTCGGTGAGCACAACCGGCCGGTCCCGGGCGGGAGCGTCAGGCCCGGAGGCGGCAGCTCGCGTAACCACGCAGGGCCCCGCGAGCGCCCCGATGTACACCGCGCGGGTCAACGGGCCACTCGCGGCGTCGTGCGTGACTACGCAGCCGGCGTCGGGCGTCGCGGGGGAACCGGTTTCCGGGTACGAGGCGGTCGAGTCCTGGCTCGCCGAGCACATGGACGACCTGAAGGCGTGGCGTCGCCACATCCACGCCAACCCGGAACTGTCCCGAACCGAGTTCGGCACCACCGAATTCGTGGAGTCCTGGCTGGTCAAGGCCGGTCTCGAACCCCGCAAACTACCGAGCGGCACCGGCCTGATCTGTGACATCGGCCCGGACGGCCCGCGCATCGGCCTGCGCGCCGACATGGACGCGCTGCCGCTGCAGGAGTACACGGGCCTGCCGTTCGCCTCCACCGTGCCCGGCGTCTCGCACGCCTGCGGGCACGACGCGCACACCACCATCCTGCTCGGCACCGCGCTCGCGCTGGCCGAGATCGAGGACCTCCCGGTCGGCGTGCGGCTGGTGTTCCAGCACGCCGAGGAGGTCATGCCCGGCGGCGCCGTCGACATGGTCGCCGCCGGCGCCATGGAAGACGTCTCGCGCATGTTCGCGCTGCACTGCGACCCGCGCCTGGAGGTCGGACAGGTCGGCATCCGGATCGGCGCCATCACCTCGGCCGCCGACACCGTCGAGCTGGTGCTCGATTCCCCCGGCGGCCACACCTCCCGCCCGCACCTGACCAGCGACCTGGTCTACGCCATGGGCACCGTCATCACCGGACTGCCCGGCCTGCTCTCGCGCCGCATCGACCCGCGCACCAGCACGGTCATGGTGTGGGGCGCGGTGTCGGCGGGCAAGGCGCCCAACGCGATTCCGCAGACCGGCATGCTGACCGGCACCGTCCGCACCGGCGATCACGCCACCTGGTCCCTGCTCGAGCCGATGGTCCGCGAGATCGTGGAGGGGCTGCTCGCGCCGACCGGCGTGCGCTACCAGCTCAACTACAAGCGCGGCGTGCCGCCGGTGGTGAACGACGAGCAGGCCGTGCGCATGTTCGAGGACGCGATCCGCGCTCTGGGCCCGGACGCGCTGGCCGACACCCAGCAGTCCGGCGGCGGCGAGGACTTCTCCTGGTACCTGGAGGAGGTGCCCGGCGCGATGGCCCGGCTCGGCGTCTGGTCCGGTTCGGGGGAGCAGCTCGACCTGCACCAGCCGACCTTCGACCTCGACGAGCGCGCGCTCGCGGCGGGGGTCCGGGTGTTCACCAATATCCTGCTGAACGCCCGCTGACCTCCGGGCGTC
>NZ_JBHWHH010000314.1:0-3633 GCF_042732555.1 Nocardia sp. NPDC059764 | reverse complement strand
CTCACGAGCGCCGCGCGGATCAGGAACTCAAGCGCGGTTGTACTGGTAGAAGCCCGCTCCGGCCTTCTTACCGAGGAGACCGGCTTCGACCATGCGCATCAGCAGCGGCGGCGCGCTGTAGAGCGGCTCCTTGAACTCCGAGTACATGGAGTCGGCGATGGACTTCACGGTGTCGAGGCCGACCAGGTCGGTCAGCGCCAGCGGGCCCATCGGGTGGGCACAGCCCAGCACCATGGCCTTGTCGACGTCTTCCTTGGTGGCGAAACCGGATTCGACCATCCGGATGGCCGAGAGCAGGTAGGGCACCAGCAGCGCGTTGACCACGAAACCGGAGCGGTCGGCGGAACGCACGACCTGCTTGCCCAGCACGTCGGCGGCGAACTGCTCGGCGCGCTTGGTGACGGTATCGGTGGTCTTGAGGGTGGTGACCAGCTCGACGAGCGGCAGCACCGGCACCGGATTGAAGAAGTGCATGCCGACCACCCGCTCCGGGTTGTTGGTCGCCACGGCGATCTTCATGATCGGAATGGAGGAGGTGTTGGAGGCCAGCACCGCGTTGGGGTCGGTGACGACCTTGTCGAGTTCGCTGAAGATCGCGGTCTTCACGTCCTCGTTCTCCACGACGGCCTCGACCACCAGCTGGCGGTCGGCGAAGTCGCCGAGATCGCTGGTGAAGCGCAGCCGCCAGGCGGCCTGCTCGCGCTCGCGCTCAGTGATCTTGCCGCTGGACACCCCGCGGTCCAGCGACCGCAGGATGCGGGCGCGGCCGGCGGCGGCGAGTTCGCGGGTCTGCTCGAAGACGAGGACGTCGACGTGTGCCCGGGCGCAAACCTCTGCGATGCCCGCACCCATCTGTCCCGCGCCGATGATGCCGACGCGCTGAATCTTCTCTGTGCTCACGGTCCCGCTCCTGCTCTTTGGCCGTCGTGGCTGTGGATGAAGGCGTCGTATAACTGAACGACCCTGCGCCTTCTTAAGGTCTCGAAAAACAGTCTTACGAAAAACGTTATAAGGAAATGCCCTCCCCGCCGGGGCTGTCGACGGGAAGGGCGGATGAACTCCGCCAGGAGGGGGCTTGCCATCCCCTCCCGGCGGGGTTCCGGGTCCCCGAGGCGGCGGAGGTTGTGATGCGACTGCCGTCCCGAGGGTTGTCCTCGGTCAGTTGCCACAGGCGACAACTGATTTCGTGAGGTCCGGGTAACTCACCGGGTACGACCGGAATTGGTTCGGTACCCAACCGCGGGCCGGGTTGCCTCGGCCAACGGCTCTCTGCCGCCCGCTGAAGGCGCGGAGAGGCGGGTTAGCTCAGTGGAACTGGCCCTCTTCGGTCGAGCCCTTCAGCGCGGCGGTGCTGGTGTTGGGGTCGACGGTGGTGGCGATGGTGTCGAAGTAGCCGGCGCCGACCTCACGCTGGTGCTTGACGGCGGTGAAGCCACGCTCGGCGGCGGCCTTGAACTCGCGCTCCTGCAGGTCGACGAACGCGGTCATGCCCTCGCGGGCGTAGCCGTACGCCAGGTCGAACATGCCGTAGTTCAGCGAGTGGAAGCCGGCCAGGGTGATGAACTGGAACTTGAAGCCCATGGCGCCCAGCTCACGCTGGAACTTCGCGATGGTGGCGTCGTCCAGGTGCGCCTTCCAGTTGAAGGACGGCGAGCAGTTGTAGGCCAGCAGCTGGTCCGGGAACTCGCTGCGAACCGACTCGGCGAACTTGCGCGCGACCTCGAGGTCCGGCACGCCGGTCTCCATCCAGATGAGGTCGGCGTAGGGGGCGTAGGCCTTGGCACGCGCGATGCAGGGCTCGATGCCGTTCTTGGTGCCGAAGAAGCCCTCGGCGGTGCGGGTGCCGTCCAGGAACTCGCGGTCGCGCTCGTCCACATCGGAGGTGATGAGGGTGGCGGCCTCGGCGTCGGTGCGGGCGATGATCACCGACGGCACGTCGGCGACGTCGGCGGCCAGACGCGCGGAGGTCAGGGTGCGGATGTGCTGCTGGGTGGGGATCAGCACCTTGCCGCCCAGGTGGCCACACTTCTTCTCGGAGGCCAGCTGGTCCTCCCAGTGCACGCCGGCCGCGCCGGAGGCGATCATGGCCTTCTGCAGCTCGTAGGCGTTCAGCGCGCCACCGAAGCCGGCCTCGGCGTCGGCGACGATCGGGGCCAGCCAGTTGGCGACCGAGGTGTCACCCTCGACCTTGGCGATCTCGTCGGCGCGCAGCAGCGCGTTGTTGATGCGACGCACCACAGCCGGAACCGAGTTGGCCGGGTACAGCGACTGGTCCGGGTAGGTGTGGCCGGAGAGGTTGGCGTCACCGGCGACCTGCCAACCGGACAGGTAGATGGCCTTCAGGCCGGCGCGAACCTGCTGCACGGCCTGGTTGCCGGTGAGGGCGCCCAGCGAGTTGATGTAGTCCTCGTTGTTCACGAGGTCCCAGAGGATCTCGGCACCGCGGCGCGCGAGGGTGTGCTCCTCGACGACGGTGCCCTGCAGCTTCACGACCTGCTCGGCGGTGTAGTTGCGGGTGACGCCCTTCCAGCGGGGGTTGGTGTCCCAATCCTGCTGAAGTTCCGCAGCGGTCTTCGGGGTGCCGACCTTCGACATCTCTGACTCCACTTCTTCGTTCGGTCTCGGTAGCCCCGCGAGTCGAACTTCCGAGGCGGATGTTCGACCACTGCTGGAGCAGCAATTTGCAGACTTGCTAGGCCCGCGAGGTGTACTTCCACACGATGGCACAGGAAAAAATGTCCGTCTACCTGTTGCAAGTGTGAATCCCCGCTAGCTTTCACCGGCATTTTGCTAAGCCTGCAAAATTTGCCTGTTAATAGCAGCGGTGGAATCTACTCGCCAGTAGCGCTGACGTGCAGTTTTGCATAACGCCCGTACTGTTTGGGTGATGCGGGCCACCGGTGCATGACGCGCCGACGGCCGTCCAGATGTGAGCACCTTCACAGCACAGTGTGATCTTGGTTGTTGTGAGGCATGCCACCGGGGTCCGATTTTCAGACCGTTCGGTCGACTGGGGAACAAATTTCTAGCATCGCTAGACAATCTAGCTAGAGTGCTGTTATCGTTGCTTCAGTTCCTAGCACCGCTAGATTTCAGCCGAAAGAGGCCCCCGATGTTCATCCTGACCGGCCAGATCCTCGTCGCCCTCGCGATCCTCGCCAATGCCGTCGTCTACGGAACCGACTGGTCCGTCGCCCTCATTACCCGGTCCGTCTACCGCGACCACCTCGACGACGCGACCGTCACGATCAGCGCCGGCTGGGGCCACTACTACGGCGACAAGCGCATGCCGATCTTCGGCGCCGGCGGCGTCATCACCGCCGTCCTCGCCCTCGGCTGCGCGGTCGCCGCCGGACAGGCCGCCGCCGCGGTCGTCGCCGGACTCGCGCTCGCCGCCCTGCTCACCTGGCTGGCCTGCTACGTCCTCATCGCCAAGCCGATCAACACCGCGCAGACCGCGGCCGCGCGGACCGGCGTCATCCCCGCCGATGCCCGTGCGCTGCAGGACAAGTGGGACAGCATCCTCAACGCTCGGGTCGCCCTGCAGACCGTCGCCCTGTCCGGCCTGATCGCCGCCCTGGCCCTGTTCTGACCGCCACCCCATCCGGCACGCGCGAGGCCCCGCACCGAATC
>NZ_JBHWHH010000313.1:0-3649 GCF_042732555.1 Nocardia sp. NPDC059764 | reverse complement strand
ATCAGGTTCGATCGCGCACCACCCCTACCGGTGATCGATCGATAACCGATATGGCCTTGTCTCGGCGGTCGCGGAAGTCCTTGCCCTGGCAGGCTTCGAGTAGTGCCTTGATCTGGTCGTCGGTGAGGGCGGGGGACGACCTTCTCGTCGAGCTTGCGCGGCTCGAGGGCTTCGCTACAAAACAGAAATTGGGCCCCTAAGCCGCAGCTCAGGGGCCCAATCTTGGCTAACACCTAGTCCAGATAGTCGCGCAACACCTGCGAGCGGCTGGGGTGGCGCAGCTTCGACATGGTCTTGGACTCGATCTGGCGGATGCGTTCGCGGGTGACGCCGTAGACCTGGCCGATTTCGTCCAGGGTGCGGGGCTGACCGTCGGTCAGGCCGAAGCGGAGGCGGACGACGCCGGCTTCACGCTCGGAGAGCGTTTCGAGGACCGACTGGAGCTGGTCCTGGAGGAGCGTGAAGGAGACCGCGTCGACGGCGACGACAGCTTCGGAGTCTTCGATGAAGTCGCCGAGCTGGGAGTCGCCCTCGTCGCCGATGGTCTGGTCCAGGGAGATCGGCTCACGCGCGTACTGCTGGATTTCCAGCACCTTCTCCGGCGTGATGTCCATTTCCTTGGCGAGCTCTTCCGGGGTGGGCTCGCGGCCCAGGTCCTGGAGGAGTTCGCGCTGGATGCGGCCGAGCTTGTTGATGACCTCGACCATGTGCACCGGGATGCGGATGGTGCGGGCCTGGTCGGCCATGGCGCGGGTGATGGCCTGCCGGATCCACCAGGTGGCGTACGTCGAGAACTTGTAGCCCTTGGTGTAGTCGAACTTCTCGACCGCGCGGATCAGACCCAGGTTGCCTTCCTGGATGAGGTCCAGGAACGCCATGCCGCGGCCGGTGTAGCGCTTGGCCAGCGAGACCACGAGGCGAAGGTTGGCCTCCAGCAGGTGGTTCTTGGCGCGGTTGCCGTCACGCATGATCCACTGCAGGTCGCGGCGCGACTGCACGGGCAGCTTCTCGCCCTTGTCAGCGAACTCGCGCAGCTTCTCCGTGGCGTAGAGGCCGGCCTCGATGCGCTTGGCGAGCTCGACCTCCTCCTCGGCGTTGAGCAGCGCGACCTTACCGATCTGCTTCAGGTAGGCGCGGACCGAGTCGGCGGAAGCGGTGAGCTCGGCGTCCTTGCGGGCCTGGCGCAGCGCCTCGGATTCCTCTTCGTCCCAGACGAAGTCACCGGACGCCTTGTCCTTGGCGGACGGCTCGTCGGCTTCCTCGGAGTCGTCGGCTTCGGCGGCGGCGGTGGCGGGCGCGGCGGCCTCGCCCTCCTCCTCGTCGTCGGACTCGTCGACGATCTCCTCGTCCTCGAGCTCGTCCTCGTCGAGCTCGATGTCACCCAGGTCGTCGAGCTCCAACGACTCGTCGTCGATGGCCTCGTCGCCCTCGCCACCCTCGGCACCGGGCTCGGCCGCCTTCTTCGGCGACGCCTTCTTGGCGGCCGTCTTCTTGGCGGTCGCCTTCGTGGCCTTCTTGGCCGCGGTCTTCTTGGCCGCGACCTTCTTCGCAGCGGCCTTCTTGGCCGGAGCCTTCTTGGCTACGGCCTTCTTGACCGCGGGTGCTGCGGTGGTGTCTGCTGAGTCGGCGGCTGCTGCCGAATCGGCGGTGTCCTGGGTATTCGTGGCTACCACGTACGCCCTTTCGTGACGGTCTCGTGCGGCGTCACGCCAGAGTGATCATCCGGCGGAGCGGTTCTGTCGGGGGGATAAGCCGGCTCTCGTGCCGGTGTCGGTTTCCGGCTCACCGCCGGGCATGCGTTCCATTGTAACGATCGAACCAGCTTACTTACGGTGCGATACCGGCTGACACCGCCATGGCGGCTCCGACGATGCCCGCGGTATTGCGCAGAGCGGCCGGCACCACGGGGGTTCTGTTGGTGAGCAACGGAATCCATTCCTGGTGATCGCGGCTGATGCCGCCACCGGCGACGAACACGTTCGGCCAGAACAGGTTCTCCAGGGTGACCAGCACCTTGGACACCTCCACCGCCCACTCCGGGTAGGTCATGCCGACCCGATCCTTGACCGACGCGGCCGCCCGATGCTCGGCCTCCCGGCCGTCCACCTCGATGTGCCCGAGCTCGCTGTTGGGCATGAGCACACCGTTGTACATGACCGCCGAACCGATCCCGGTGCCGAAGGTGAGCAGCATGACCAGACCGCTGAGATCCTTTGCCGCTCCGTAGCGGTCCTCGGCCATGCCCGCGGCGTCCGCGTCATTGAGCACCGTCACGCCGCGACCGCCGAGCGCCACCGAGAACAGGTGCCGGGCGTCGATGCCGATCCAGGTCTTGTCGATATTGGCGGCCGTGCGCACCTGGCCGTGCAGCACCACGCTGGGCATGGTGATACCGACCGGGCCCTCCCAGCCGGCCTGCGCGACCAGCTTGGCCACCGCCTCGGCGACCGCGTTCGGAGTGGCCGGGTGCGGCGTCGCGATCTTGATCCGCTCGTAGAGCAGCTCACCGGTCGCGAGATCGACCTCGGCACCCTTCACACCGCTGCCACCGATATCGATGCCGAACGCGTGTCCGGGATCGGACATGGACCACACCTCGTTCTCTCCCTCGACCTGCACCTTGTGTCGTGCACGACAAGCCTAGTGCGCGCGATGCCGGATCTGTGCTGCGATGGAGCTCGTGCCGGAATCGAATTTCACTTCCACCGCCCCCGCCGACGCCACGAACACCGACACTTCAGACATAGCCGAACTGCGCCGGGTCGCGGTGCATCTCGCCGAGACCGCTGCCGCCCACGTGCGCGAGCGCCGCCCGCAGGTCTTCGGGCCGGGCGCGCACACCACCGACGCCGTGCAGTCCAAGTCCACCCCCACCGACCCCGTCACCATCGTCGACACCGAGACCGAGCAGTTGGTCCGCAAGCTGGTCGCCGACCTGCGCCCCGGCGACCGGGTGGTCGGCGAGGAGGACGGCGGCACCATCACCGACGACCCGGACCTGGTGCACTGGGTGGTCGACCCCATCGACGGCACCGTCAACTTCGTCTACGGCATCCCGTCCTACTCGGTGTCGGTGGCCGCGGTGCGCGGCGGCCGACCGGTCGCGGGCGCGGTCGCCGACGTCGCGCACGCCGTCACCTACAGCGCCGGGCTGGGCCTGGGCGCGCACCGCGCCGACTCCAGCCCCGACGGCGCCGCCCCCGGCGGCGACCCGGTTACGTTGCGCGCCAACCCGGTCGACACGACGTCCATGGCGCTGGTGGCCACCGGCTTCGCCTACGCTACCGAGCGCCGCACCCGCCAGGGCGAGCTGATCGGCAAGGTGCTGCCGCACATTCGCGACCTCCGCCGCTTCGGTTCGGCCGCCCTGGACCTGTGCGCGGTGGCCGAGGGCCGCACGGACGCCTACTTCGAGCACGGCCTGAACCTGTGGGACTGGGCCGCGGGCGCGCTGATCGCCACTGAGGCGGGCGCGCGTTTGATCCTGCCGCCGGAGCTCGACTCGCCGGGCGCGGCAGGCGATTTGGTGTCGGCGGCGGCGCCCGGCATCGCTGACGAACTGTTCGGCCTGTTCGAACGGTTCGATGTCACCACCCCTATCCCGATTCCCTGACAGAGGCCTGGACAGCCGATCGCCGCGACCCAGGAG
>NZ_JBHWHH010000312.1:0-3662 GCF_042732555.1 Nocardia sp. NPDC059764 | reverse complement strand
GCTGCGGCGGGACGGCGGCCATCCCCACGGCCACCAGCGGCGGAGCCATCACGCCGACGCCCGCGCCGATCACCAGCAGCCCGGGAACCGCGGCGGTCCAGGACGATCCGGCGTCGATCAGGGTCAGCAGCCCGCTGCCCACGCCGATCGTGAGCAGGCCGCCCCCGATCGACCACTTCGGCGACAGGTCGTGCAGCTGCCGACCGAACACGCCCGACGTCAGGAAGGCGCTCACCGACATCGGCAGCAGCGACAGCCCGGCCCGCAACGGAGTCAGGTGCAGTTGCCGCTGGAGCCACAGCGAGATCAGCGGGCTGGCCGCAAAGGCGGCGAAACTCATGCCGAGAGCGGCGATCAAGGTCGCGACCAAGCCGGTGTGACGCAGCAGAGTCAGCGGCAGCATCGGTGCGGCGCTGCGGGATTCGACGGCCAGGAACGCCAGCAGTGCTGCCGCACCGGCGATCAGGGCGGTCACGGCGCGGGCATCGGTCCAGCCGTGTTCGCCGCCGCGAATGATGCCGTAGGTCACCGCGGTCGCCGCCAGCGCGAACGCCGCCATACCGGGCAGGTCCACGCCACGATCGGCGCGGCGCGGCGACGGGCCGAAAGCGATGGCGGTCAAGGGAATCGTGATCGCCGCGATAGGCAGGTTCACGAAGAAGATCCACCGCCACGACAGCAGATCGGTGAGCACACCGCCGAGCACCACGCCGATGCCCGCGGACGCGCCCGCCACCGCGCCCCACGCGCCGAACGCCACGCCGCGCTCCTTGCCGGTGTAGGTGGCGTGCAACAGGGACAGCGTCGTCGCCAGCATGGCCGCACCGCCGATGCCCTGCGCGGCGCGCGCGGCCACCAGCACCTCAGCGGACCGCGCGACACCGCAGGCCAGCGAGGCGGCCGCGAACAGGACCAGGCCCACCAGATAGGTGGGTTTCGCGCCGACCCGGTCGGCGAGCGAGCCCAGGACCAGCAGCAGGGCGGCCAGGGCGAGAGCGTAACCGTCGACGACCCACTGCAATCCGGACAGGCCGGTGCCGAGATCGACGGCGATATCGGGCAAGGCGACATTCACGATCGTGACGTCGATGAGAAGCATCAGCGTGCCCAGGCAGGCCGCGATGAGGGGGAGCCATTTCCGCATGGGAACCTCCAGGAGAACGAGCGATTTCGTCACCTAGACTGACCATGAAGCCCAGTTTCCCCTAGCCGTACCGGCTCTGGCGAAAGATTCCTCCCATGGATGCTGAAGAGGCGGATGAATCCGCCGTTCTGGATACGCTCGACAAGCAGATCATTCACGGCCTGGTCACCGACGCGCGCATCCCATTCGCCCGGCTCGGCGCGATCCTCGGCGTATCCGAGCAGACCGTCGCCCGCCGTTACCGGTCGCTGCGGCGG
Source organism: Nocardia sp. NPDC059764 (assembly GCF_042732555.1). Taxonomy (NCBI): domain Bacteria; kingdom Bacillati; phylum Actinomycetota; class Actinomycetes; order Mycobacteriales; family Nocardiaceae; genus Nocardia; species Nocardia sp. NPDC059764. Next base: position 2,261 of record NZ_JBHWHH010000312.1, on the reverse strand, counting down.
CGCGGCATGCTCCACGTCGCCGGGCAGGTGAATACGGTGCCGCTCGGGCGCACCCGGTGGATCCTGCGCATGCGGACCCCGCCGAATCGGGCGGTCGCGCTGGCCGAGGCGCTCGCCCGGCAACCGGATGTGAGCTGGGTTTCCTTGCTGGCCACCGGATTCGAGGTGACCTGCGTGTGCCGGCCGCGATCGGTGGAGCGGCAGGACGAGCTGCTGTTGCGGATGATCCCGCGCGCCACGCAGGTGCTCGAGCTGACCGTGCACGAGGTGATGCGGCAGTTCCCGTTCGCCGAGGAGTGGCCGCGCTACAGCAGGCTGCTCACGGCCGGGCAGCTTCGTGAACTGGGGCCGCGGCCGCCCATGTGGGAGCCGCGGGGGCCGGAGAAATCGGTTCAGCTGTCGCGGGAGGACGAGGCGATGCTGGCCATCCTGGGGCGCGACGGGCGGGCCTCCTACGCGCAGATCGCCACCGTCACCGGGTGGAGTTCGAGCCGGGTGGCGCGGCGCATGAGCGAGCTCATCGAATCCGGGGTGCTGTACTTCGATCTCGACTTCGCTTTGGAGCGAATGGGTTACGTGTCGCGGGCCATGCTGTGGATGCGGGTGCGGCCCGGGGATCTGGAGGCGGTGGGCCGGGCCGTCGCCACGCACCCGGAGGTCGCCTTCGTCGCGGCGACGACGGGGACCGTGAACCTGGTGGCCGCGGTGGTGTGTCACGACACCGCGCATCTGTACCGGTACGTCACCGAGTCGCTGGGAGTGCTGCCGGGGATCAACGATGTTCAGGTGCTGTCGGCGTTGCGGATGTTCAAGCAGTCGACGACGTTGTTGGATGACCGGAAGGTGGGGGTCGTGCCCTGAGCCCGGTCGGCTTGCCGATCGGTTGCTACCAGGTGTTTCGCGTGTCGTTCAGCGCGTCGCTTGCATCGAACACCTGTTCGTCTAAGCTCGTCGTCGGAAGTTGTCGGTGCCTCCCTCTAACGTGGGCGCCAACCACAGTATGAGACTCACCCGTTGAGAAGGGGACAGACGATGGCACCTCCGGCTTTCGATCGTGACAAGGCCCTCGAACTGGCGTTGGCGCAGATCGAGAAGGGTTTCGGTAAGGGCGCGGTCATGCGCCTGGGAGAAGAGGCGCGCCAGCCGATCGCGGTGATTCCCACCGGATCCATCGCGCTGGACGTCGCTCTCGGCATCGGCGGCCTGCCGCGCGGCCGCATCGTGGAGATCTACGGCCCGGAATCCTCGGGTAAGACCACCGTCGCGCTGCACGCGGTCGCCAACGCGCAGGCCAACGGCGGCGTCGCGGCGTTCATCGACGCCGAGCACGCGCTGGATCCGGACTACGCCCGCAAGCTCGGTGTCGACACCGACGCGCTGCTGGTCTCCCAGCCCGACACCGGTGAGCAGGCGCTCGAAATCGCCGACATGCTGGTGCGTTCCGGCGCCATCGACATCATCGTCATCGACTCCGTCGCCGCCCTGGTGCCGCGCGCCGAGATCGAGGGCGAGATGGGTGACAGCCACGTCGGTCTGCAGGCCCGCCTGATGAGCCAGGCGCTGCGCAAGATGACCTCGGCGCTGAACAACTCCGGCACCACCGCCATCTTCATCAACCAGCTGCGCGAGAAGATCGGCGTCATGTTCGGCTCCCCCGAGACCACCACCGGTGGTAAGGCGCTGAAGTTCTACGCCTCGGTCCGCCTGGACGTGCGCCGCATCGAGACGCTGAAGGACGGCTCCGACGCGGTCGGTAACCGCACCCGCGTGAAGGTCGTCAAGAACAAGGTCTCGCCGCCGTTCAAACAGGCCGAGTTCGACATCCTCTACGGCTTCGGCATCTCCAAGGAGGGCTCGATCATCGACATGGGTGTCGATCAGGGCTTCATCCGCAAGTCCGGCTCCTGGTACACCTACGAGGGCGACCAGCTCGGCCAGGGCAAGGAGAACGCCCGCAAGTTTCTGCTCGAGAACACCGATGTCCGCGACGAGATCGAGAAGAAGATCAAGGAGAAGCTCGGCATCGGCGCGGACGTCACCGCCGAGGAAACCGCCGCCGACTTCTGACATGACCTCGCGGGATTCCGAAGGGCCCCGGCGCACCCCGCCGGGGCCCACCCCCCAGCTCGACGCGGTGGAACGCCTCCGCCGCCAACTGGAATCCCGCGACGCCAAGTCCGCGCGCCGCCCCTCCCCCCCCACCCCCCCCCCGGCCGCCCTGCCGAGCCCCGACCGCTTCGGCCGCGACTCCGCCCACCCCG
>NZ_JBHWHH010000311.1:0-3681 GCF_042732555.1 Nocardia sp. NPDC059764 | reverse complement strand
GTGTGGCGGTGCCCCGTTTCGTCGTGTGTCAGAGCCGAATCCGGGTCGGTGATCGCGACCCGGACAGCTCGGTGAACGGCCTCTACCGCTCGGTCAGTTCAGGCCCAGCTGCTGCATGGCCGAGCCCTCCGCGCCGCGGCGCGGCTCGGTCGGGGCCTGCTCGGGCTGGAAGGCCGGGCCGCCCTGCATGGCGTCCATCTGGGCCTGCATGGCCTGCTGCTGCGCCGCCAGCTGCTGCTGGTGGGCGGCGGCCAACTGGTCGGCCAGCTCCTGGGGTAGGACCACGGGGAGGGGTTCGCGGACCGGTAGCGGCTCGTCGCCGCGGCGGACCACGGTCTCGCTCATGACCGCGCGAGCAGCCGCGACGAGCGGCGTGTTCTCATCCGCCGCGCCGGTCGGACCGGCGGCGACGAGGCGAACCATCCAGCGGTGACCGTCCACGCCGATGAACCGCAGATCCGCGCCCTGGGTGATGGCGTGCAGCTCGCGGCCCCACGGACCCTGCACCACCGACACCTGCGCGCCGTCCTTGCGCAGCGTCTCCGCCAGATCGGCTGCCACCGAGCGCCATTGGCCCGCCGACTTGGGCGCCGCGTAGGCCGCCACCGTGATGCGGCCGTGCTGGGTGGCCAGGTGCACCGCCTGCGGGGTGCCGTCGGGGGTCATCTCGACCTGCAGCTGCCCGCCCGGCGGCACCGGCACGATGACCGAGCCCAGGTCCAGGCGCTGTTCGGCGATGGCCTCGAGCCGGTCGGCGACGTCCTCGTAGTCGTACGGGCCGATCTCGGGGCCGCGCGCGGGCGCCGGCTCGTCGTCGTATTCGTCTGCCGCGTCGGCGGTTTCGTCGTACTCGTCCTCGTACTCGTCGTACTCGGTGTACTCGTCGTCGTACTGCGGCGCGTCGCCTCTGTCGCCGCCCTTGCTCTTCTTGCGTCCGAACACCATCGTCATGCCTCCTTGCCGGTCGCCTGACCCGCCCCACCGGACTGCGCGAGGCTGGCATGCCCACCGCTGGATCCGTATCCTCCCGCGCCGCGCGCGGTGTCGTCGAGCTCGTCCACCTCGACGAAGTCCACCAATTCGACCTTCTGCACCAACAATTGTGCGATGCGGTCACCCCGCCGGAGCTCGATCGCGGTGCGCGGATCATGGTTGATCAGGCACACCTTGATCTCGCCGCGGTAACCCGCGTCGACCGTGCCGGGGGTGTTGACGACCGACAGGCCCGCCTTGGCCGCCAGCCCGGAGCGCGGATGGATCAGGCCCACCGTGCCGATCGGGAGGGCCACCGCGATGCCGGTACCGACCAGCACCCGCTCCCCCGGTTCGATGATGACGTCCTCGGTGGTGCACAGGTCCACGCCCGCGTCGCCCTCGTGAGCACGCGTCGGTACGGGGATGCCGGGATCGAGCCGCAGCAGGGGAATAGGTGGAATACCGGTCACGTGCGCCGAGCCTACGCGTTCGACCGCTCAGCCATTGACCTAGTCTGAGGTCGTGTCCGACCAGCCCCCTCAGGTGAAACCTCAGCCGCAGACCAAGCCCCTCTACACCGAGCGCCTCTGGGTGCCGCTGTGGTGGTGGCCGGCCGCGCTCGTCGTGACCGGGCTGCTGGCAGCCGAAATCCATATGGGCGCACCGGGAGTGCGGGCCTGGCTGCCCTACGTGCTGTTGTTCCCCGTCGCGGCGTGGGTGCTGCTGTGGTTCTCGCGCCATCGCCTGGAAGTGGCCCCGGACGCGGACGGCGTCCCGGAACTGCGCACCGGCCGTGCGCATTTGCCCGCGACCTTCGTCAGGCGGGCGGCGCCGGTTCCGACCAGCGCGAAGAGTGCGGCGTTGGGCCGGCAACTCGACCCCGCCGCCTTCGTCCAGCATCGGGCCTGGATCGGGCCCATGGTGTTGCTCGTCCTCGACGATCCCGAGGATCCGACGCCGTACTGGCTGGTCAGCACGCGTCATCCGGAACGGGTGATCGCAGCGCTCGGCCTGGAGAACGCGGCCGAATCGGCCTGATCCCCTTCGATCACATTTCCTGAGAAGTACTGCGCGATCCGGCCCGGCCCACGCTCGGCGAACCGAGCGCGGGCTGGCCGGACACGCTCTGAGGGACCGAGCCTTAGGCGGCGCAGTCCATGCAGATCAGCTGACCGCCGGCCTCGCTGGCCAGACGGCTGCGGTGGTGCACCAGGAAGCAGCTCGAACACGTGAATTCGTCCGCCTGCTTCGGGATGACCCGGACCGAGAGCACTTCCTCGGAAAGGTCCGCGCCGGGAAGCTCGAACGACTCCGCGGTATCGGATTCGTCGATATCCACGACGGCGGACGCGGCTTCGTTGCGGCGAGCCTTCAGCTCCTCCAGCGAGTCCTCCGAAACGTCGTCGGATTCATTGCGCCGCGGTGCGTCATAGTCGGTTGCCATGTCGTCTTCCCCTCGTCCTCACTCCGTATATCCCGGACCGGCACCTGTCCGACCGCCTCCTGCCGGAGCCTGATCGGGCCGTGGTACCGCCCCGCCCGTGGTGTACGTCACGCGTACACCGGTCACAGATCCGGGCCGGATAGTTCCTCATCCGCACCGGATCGCGCTCGGTCAACGCAGGACATGCCCTTGTTGTTCCCGAAATCGAACCCCAGATTCACCTGGGTTGTACGATCTGGGCCGCCAGACAATAGCGGACCCCGGGACCAAAGTCGCAATCAAAACCCGCGCGAGTTGAAACTGAGGGGCAATCGTCACCGGCGAGGGAACTGTCCGAGATCTTCCGCATCGCCTCGAGACCTTCCCTCCACCTCCCCGACACCCCCGCGCGCCACACCGGTGCCCGACTTGCCGCAGCCGTTCACGCGACATTCCCGACGTTTTCGTAGAGTGTGGGCGTGGTTTCACTGATCACCCAAGGTAAAGCGACCGATCCGAGCGGGCGGAACTTCATTCGCCGACGCTGGGAGCCCTGGGCCGCCATGGTCGGCGTCATCGCCCTGATCTGCGTCGTCGTGTGGTTCAAGGCACTGACGACGAGCGAGGGTGACCAGGGCGCGATGGCCTGCAACTCCCCCAGCCCGGCTTCGAGCACCTCCGCGGCCAAGCCCGCGCCGCTCGGCGAACGGGTCGGCAACTCGCGGCTGCGCGATGTCCAGCCCGCCGCGCTCGCCGCCTCCAAGGTGCGGGTGTTCAATGCCAACGGACAGCGCGGCCAGGCCGCGCATGTGGCCTCCCAGCTGGGCGATCTCGGTTTCGCCAGCGCCCCGGACGTGCAGATCGGCAATGACCCGGTCTACGTGAACGGCGACCTGGAGTGCACCGGGCAGATCCGCTTCGGCGTGAAGGGCCGGCCCGCCGCGGCCGCGGTCCAGCTGGTGGTGCCGTGCGCCGAGCTGATCGAGGATCAGCGCCAGGACGAGACCGTGGACATGGTGCTGGGCTCGCTGTTCCGCGACATCCGGCCCAGTACCGATGCCGAAGAGGTGCTGCGGGCGCTGAAGAACCCGACGCCGGGCACCGCGCCCGCGGTGGACCCGAAACTGCTCGACGCCGCGCGCCACGCGAAGTGTTGAGAATCTCTTTCGCGACGGCGCGGCTCTGACCGTTCGCGCCGTCCGCGAAACTCGTGCCGTCACAGTCGAATAGCTGCCCCGGGGCCCGATGCCCCGGGACGAATCGATCGCCGCGACCTCCTGGGT
>NZ_JBHWHH010000310.1:0-3694 GCF_042732555.1 Nocardia sp. NPDC059764 | reverse complement strand
GCTTGTGGAGGGCGTCGGCGGCGGCCACCAGGTCCGCGGCCCAGCGCGCGCCCGGGCGGCGGCCCATGCGGTCGATGGGTCCGGAGACCGAGACGGCCGCGATCACGCCGCCCGCCGCGTCGCGCACCGGCGCGGAGACGCTGGCCACCCCGGCCGCGCGCTCGGCCGCGCTCTGCGCCCAGCCGCGGCGGCGGACCTCGGCCAGCGCCCGCTCGCCGAACACGGCCTCGGGCAGGATGCTGCGCTGCGATTCGGGATCGGCCCAGGCCAGCAGGACTTTCGCGGCCGAGCCCGCGGTGAGCGGTAGCCGGGCCCCGATGGGCACGGTGTCGCGCAGGCCCGCGGCCGGTTCCATGGCGGCCACGCAGACGCGGGCATTGCCGTCGCGGCGGTAGAGCTGCACGCTCTCGCCGGTGATCTCGCGCAGGCGCGGCAGGATGGAGGAGGCGGCGTCCAGGAGCGGGTCGCTGGCGGTTGTCGCCAGTTCCGACAGGGCCGGACCGGGCCGCCACAGGCCCTGGCTGTCGCGGGCCAGCATGCGATGCGTCTCCAGGCCCACGGCCAGGCGATGCGCGGTGGCGCGGGGCAGGCCGGTGCGGGCGCACAGCTCGTTGAGGCCGCAGGGTTGCTCGGCTACGGCGTGCAGGACGGCCATGGCTTTGTCCAGAACCCCGATACCGCTATTCTGTCTCATAGAACGATATTAGCGTCTCGCATGTTGGGAAATGCAAATTGACTGCGCGGCAAACCGGCCGCTCCCCGGCTTCGGACGCGAGCCACCGTGTCACCAGCCCGGGCACGGGAATGTCTATCGAGAGGTGATGGAGCTATGGCCGACCGGCCACGCACTCTGGCGGAGAAGGTCTGGGACGAGCATGTCGTCGTGCGCGGCGAAGGCGAGGGCGAGCACCGCCAGCCCGATCTCATCTACATCGACCTGCACCTGGTGCACGAGGTCACCAGCCCGCAGGCGTTCGACGGCCTGCGCGCCGCGGGCCGCCCGGTCCGGCGCCCGGATCTCACCATCGCCACCGAGGACCACAACGTCCCGACCGCCGACATCGACAAGCCGATCGCGGACCCGGTCTCGCGCCTGCAGGTCGAGACGCTGCGCAAGAACTGCCAGGAATTCGGTGTCCGCCTGCACCCCATGGGCGATGTCGAGCAGGGCATCGTGCACGTGGTGGGCCCGCAGCTGGGCCTGACCCAGCCGGGAACCACGGTGGTGTGCGGTGATTCGCACACCTCCACCCACGGTGCGTTCGGCGCGCTGGCGATGGGTATCGGCACCTCGGAAGTGGAACACGTGCTGGCGACGCAGACGCTGTCGCTGCGCCCGTTCAAGACCATGGCCATCAATATCGACGGTCAGCTGCCCGATGGCGTCACCTCCAAGGACGTCATCCTGGCGGTCATCGCGCAGATCGGCACCGGCGGCGGGCAGGGCTATGTGCTGGAGTATCGCGGCGAGGCCGTGCGCTCCATGTCCATGGAGGCCCGGATGACCATGTGCAACATGTCGATCGAGGCCGGCGCCCGGGCGGGCATGGTGGCCCCCGACGAGGTCACCTACGAGTACCTGAAGGGCCGTCCGCACGCGCCGCAGGGCGCGGACTGGGACGCCGCCGTGGCGGCCTGGGACGCCCTGAGGACCGACGAGGGCGCGGTTTTCGACGCCGAGGTGCACCTGGACGGGTCCGCCCTGACCCCGTTCGTCACCTGGGGCACCAACCCGGGACAGGGTGCGCCGCTGGGCGACTCGGTGCCGGATCCGGAGCAGATCGTCGACGAGAACGAGCGCGCCGCCGCCGAGAAGGCGCTGGAATACATGGACCTGACCCCGGGTACCCCGCTGCGGGACGTCGCCGTGGACACGGTTTTCGTGGGTTCGTGCACCAACGGCCGGATCGAGGATCTGCGCGCGGTGGCCGACATCCTGAAGGGCCGCAAGGTCGCGGGCGGGGTGCGGATGCTGATCGTGCCGGGCTCGATGCGGGTGCGGTTGCAGGCGGAAAAGGAGGGTCTGGGCGAGATTTTCACCGCCGCGGGCGCGGAATGGCGTCAGCCGGGCTGCTCGATGTGCCTGGGCATGAACCCGGATCAGCTTTCCCCCGGTCAGCGCTGTGCCGCCACCTCGAACCGCAACTTCGAAGGGCGACAGGGCAAGGGCGGCCGTACGCACCTGGTCTCGCCGCTGGTCGCGGCGGCCACCGCGGTGCGCGGAACCCTGTCCTCACCTGCGGATCTGAACTGATCGCCCGCCGGTAGCGGCCCAGATTCCGCTGCCCCCACTGACTCAGGAGAAACAACGATGGAAGCCTTCAAGGTCCACAAGGGGATCGGTGTTCCGTTGCGCCGATCCAATGTCGACACCGACCAGATCATCCCGGCCGTCTATCTGAAGCGCGTAACCCGAACGGGTTTCGAGGACGGTCTGTTCGCGGCATGGCGGACGGATCCGAACTTCATTCTGAACACCGAGCCTTACAACCGGGGTAGTGTTCTGGTCGCCGGTCCGGATTTCGGGACCGGATCCTCACGTGAGCACGCGGTTTGGGCCCTCAAGGACTACGGCTTCCGGGTCGTGATCTCGTCTCGCTTCGCCGACATCTTCCGCGGGAACGCGGGCAAGGACGGGCTTCTGACGGCCCGGATGGCCCAGAGCGATGTGGAATTGCTCTGGAAGTTGCTCGAGGAACAGCCGGGTTTGGAATTGGCGGTGGACCTCGAGGCGCGCACCGTGTCGGCCGGAACCGTCGTGTTGCCGTTCGATATTGACGACTACACGCGGTGGCGCCTGCTGGAAGGCCTGGACGACATCGGTCTCACTCTCCGGCACAGCGACGAGATCAGCCAGTTCGAAAACGCAAGGCCGACTTGGAAACCCGCAACCATTCCGGCCCGTATTTCGCAGACGTAATCATTGATGGGCGTTAGCTGGACGCCCTCAAACCCGGTAGCTGAGCGTGTGCCATGCGTCATGTATTTCCGCGTGGCACATAGACTCTTGCCCCGAAAGGGTTTACCGTGGTACCTAGTCGGTCCGACGACGGGCCAATTAGTCTGCGGAGGATTCAATGAACAAGGCGGAACTGATCGATGTTCTGACCGAGAAGTTGGGTACTGACAGGCGCACCGCTACTGCAGCTGTCGAGCAGATGGTCGACACGATCGTGCGTGCTGTGAACAAAGGTCAGAGCGTCACCATCACGGGATTCGGCGTCTTCGAGCAGCGGAAGCGCGCGGCGCGTGTCGCTCGCAACCCGCGCACCGGCGAAACCGTCAAGGTGAAGCCGACTTCGGTCCCGGCCTTCCGTCCCGGTGCGCAGTTCAAGGCGATCATCGCGGGCAAGCAGAAGATCGCCTCGAGCGGCCCGGCCGTGAAGCGCGGTGTGGCTGCCCCGGTTTCGGGCAAGGCCGGTGCGAAGAAGGTCGCCGCCAAGAAGACGGTGAAGAAGGCCGCCACCAAGGCTCCGGCCAAGACCACCGCCAAGAAGGCGGCGTCGAAGGCTCCCGCCAAGAAGGCCGCCGTCAAGAAGGCGGTCGCCAAGAAGGCCGCCGTCAAGAAGGCGGTCGCCAAGAAGGCTCCGGCCAAGGCCGCCGTGGTCAAGAAGGCCGCCGCTGCCAAGAAGGTCACCGCCTCGAAGGCCACCACGGCCAAGAAGGCTGCCAAGAAGGCTCCCGCCAAGAAGGC
>NZ_JBHWHH010000309.1:0-3719 GCF_042732555.1 Nocardia sp. NPDC059764 | reverse complement strand
GGGTCGATGACCTGCGGCTCTGCCGCGAAGTGGACCTGACGAACCAGCATACGAACCGCGCCGTCCTGGTGGACGGGCCGGACATCATGATTCGCGCGGTGGGTGCCCGGCCGTGCCCGGTTGGCGGTGACCGATGATCGCGACCGCTCCCCGTGCCCGATCGCAACGAATCACCTGCGGACCAAACCGCCGACTCAACGACAACGCTCCGGCAAAGCGGCGGCTTCAGCATCGGCAAGAAGCGCATAACCGTAGCGGCAGATCGCGCACACAGGTTCCGGCAGATCGCGCATGAGTTGTGCGGCAGAACGCGCATGAGTTGTGCGGCAGATCGCGCATAACATGTGCAATACTGCTGCGGTGACCTCGTCTTTCTCGTCATCGCCGATTGGCCGGATCCTTCCCCGTCATGCTCACTCGGCAGTGCATGAAGCGCTTGCGGATACTCGTGTCGTCCTGGTCAACGGAGCTCGCCAATGCGGAAAGAGCACGCTGGTCGCCCGGATAGGCAGGGAGATCGGCGCGACCTGGCGCAGCCTCGACAAGCCGGAGACTCGGCAGGCGGCAGGCTATGACCCCACGCAGTTCGTCCTCGACGATTCCCTCCTGATCATCGACGAGGTCCAGCGAGTACCGGAGCTGTTGCTGGCGATCAAGGAGACCGTCGACGCCGATGGACGACCCGGCCGGTTCCTACTGACCGGTTCAGCTCACGTCATGGCCCTCCGTAGCGTTCCGGACGCCCTTCCCGGACGCATGGAGACGATCGAACTCTGGCCGCTCTCCCAAGGCGAAATCGACGGCGCGCCCGACAGATTCATCGATTGTGCTTTCGAGCGCGGACCCCGGCTACGGCACGATGGCACCGAGAATCGCGACGATTACATCGAACGTATCGCACGCGGCGGCTTCCCCGAAGCCGTTGCGCGAGAGGGCAAACGGCGTTTCCGATTCTTCTCCTCTTACGTCGCCGATTTGATCAACCGAGACGTCATGCAACTGTCCGAGATCGAACGTTCCGCGGAGATGTTCGCCCTGACCAACCTCGTCGCGGCCCGCTCCGGTCAACTCCTGGTGCCCGGCGCCCTCGGCAATGAACTCGGCCTGCCCAAAGACACCGTCACCCGCTACCTTCGCCTCCTGGAAGAGGTTTTCCTGATCAAGCGCATCCCCGCTTGGTCGCGAAACCTGACCACCCGGGCCGTCGCAACCTCCAAAGTGTTCGTGGTGGATTCCGGTATCGCCACATATTTGTGCGGCGCCGACGCTCGCGCGCTGCGGGCCGTGAACGGCCCGCTCGGGCCACTGCTGGAGGGCTTCGTAGCCGCGGAACTCGCTCGCCAGCTCACCTGGTCCGATCAGGAAGCCCGCATGTTCCACTACCGCACCCGCGACAACGTCGAAGTCGACATCATTCTCGAGAACAATCGACGAGAGGTGATCGCCATCGAGGTGAAAGCCGCCTCCACCGTCAAGGGCGAAGACTTCCGCGGACTCCACCACCTCGCAGACCGCTTAGGCGACGAGCTCCTCGCCGGATACGTGCTCTACACCGGTACCGAAACCCTCCCGTTCGGACCGAAATTCCGCGCCCTGCCGGTCAGCGCCCTGTGGAACGCACGCCCATGATTGCCTCGAACGGTTCGCGCACTGTCACGAAAACAGAAGAGCCACAGGTATTTACCTGCGGCTCTTCCATTCTGTGGAGCTAAGGGGACTCGAACCCCTGACCCCCACACTGCCAGTGTGGTGCGCTACCAGCTGCGCCATAGCCCCGTGTTCACTTTTCCGCCAGCCGGGCGTTGCCCCGCTTGCTTGAACGAAGTTACACGACCAGTGGCGAACAAACCAAATCGCCTGGACAAGAGCTGGCGGCGGCGATCTTTCGGAGGTAGTCTCGAACGCATGTTCGATAGCCGAGAGGTGGAGGCGATGGGCGAGGACGAGCTGGTCGACGCGCTGCGGCGGGCACACGGGGCGGCGGCGTTCGCACAGGCGGCGGAAATCACAGCGGTGCGGGAGGTGTATCGCCGCCATCGGGCCGCGAACGCCGCACCGGGCGCCGGCGGGGTGCGGGCCGGGGAGTTCGCGGCGGCGGAGATCGCGGTCGCGGTGCAGGTGCCGGAGGGGGTGGCCGCGGCGCTCATCGACATCGGGCTCGCACTCGACTCCCTACCCCAGACCAAACTGGCGTTCGCGGCGGGACGGATCGACCTGTCCCGGGTGCAGGTGATCACGGACTGTCTGCGGGGGATGCCGCGAGAGATCCGAGAAGTCCTGGAGCCCAGGCTGATCGACGCGGCGCTGCGGTCCGACCCGGTCCGGTTGCGGCAGACCGCGCAACGCTGGGTGACACGGCTGGATCCCGACGGCGAGACGCGGCGGCGCGAGGCGCGGGAACAGGATCGCGACGTCCGGATTCGCGCGGTACAGGACGGGATGGCCGTGTTCGACGGGCTGCTGCCCGCCGCGGGAGCTCAGGCGCTCGCCATGCGGCTGCGGGAGATGAGTCTGCAAGTGTGCGAGGACGATCCGCGCACCATGTCGCAGCGCCGGGCCGACGCGCTCATCGCCCTCGCCGACGGCTCGGGCCGGCTGCACTGCGAATGCGGCAAGGAACTCGACTGCCCCAAGGCCAGCGCCCCCACCACGCCTCGTCGTCCCCTCATCCAGGTCGGGGTGTCCGCCGAAACCCTCCTCGGCCTGCGCGACGACCCCGCCTTCCTCTCCGGCTACGGGCCCATCGACGCCGGACTGGCCCGCTCGCTCGCCGAACACGCCCGGTTCCAGGTCATCCCCGAGTACTTCCCGGAGGATGCCACGCCGGGCCCGGGCGAAGACGACGCCCCTCCGTCGTCCTCGGCCGGTCGGTCAGCGGAGTCGACGCCTGGGGAAAACACCTCGGCGACAAAGGAATCCGTCACAGCGGGCGGTATTCCGAGCCCGCGCCGGACCCGGCGGACGCGGATCGCCGCCCAAGCCCCGTGGGAGCGAGCGGCCGCCGCCCACCTCCGCGAGCGCCGCGCGCCGGACGACACCCCCAACACTCCCCGGGTGGATCGCGGCCGCCTCACCACCGACGCTCCCGCCGCCACCGACAGCCCTGCCGCACAGGATCGGCCCGCCAGGCCGGCCGAACCGGCTCCCCCGTCCGCGCCACTGCGCAAACGCGCCAAAGTCGCTGCGGTGCGCCCCTTCTCGAACGCCCCGGCCCGCGAGGTGCGCGCCCTCGACGGATTCTGCCGCTTCCCCGGTTGCACCATGCCCGCCGCCGAGACCTCACTCATCCAGTTCGGCCCGCTCCCCCACCTCCCCGCGCAACCGAACTCCGGCTACCGCGCCGTGCTCTGCACGCACCACAACCGCTTGAAGTCCCTGGCGGACAAGGGAAAACACCCGTGGCGCGTCTACCTGGCCGACACCGACCGCATGCGCTGGATCGACCCGAGCGGTGAAACCCACGAGACCATCCGCGAGGGCGCCCGCTACCTCTTCCCGCACACCGACATCGACGCCCCCGCCAAGCCGCCGCGCCTCCGCCCGGTCCCCACCGAACCCGCCCCGGCCGGAGGCTATTTCACCACCGACCTGGCCTACCCCCTCGAATCCCACGTCCTGATCCACCCCCAGTTGTCGCGCACCACCGCCGACAACGACATCCCCGAATCCCCCACCCACCCGGTCCCCCACTGACCGTCCACCACCCCGAACCAAGGGAC
>NZ_JBHWHH010000308.1:0-3793 GCF_042732555.1 Nocardia sp. NPDC059764 | reverse complement strand
GATTTCACGGTGCGCACCCCCAACGAGGCCAGGGTGCGCCGCGCCGCCTCCTCCATGCTCGCCTCGTCCAGCAGCCACGGCTTGCCGCGCTCCCGGCCGAGGAACATATTGGCCACGATGTCGAGATTGTCGGCCAAGGCCAGGTCCTGGTAGACGACCTCGATGCCGAGCGCCGCCGCGTCCTTGGCGCCACGCAGGTGAACGGGTTCGCCCCGGAATCGCACTTCGCCCGAATCGGCGGCGTGGATTCCGGCGACACATTTCACCAGCGTGGATTTGCCCGCGCCATTGTCGCCGACGAGTGCGGTGACCTCGCCCGCCGGCACGGTGAGGTCCACGTCGTGCAGCACGTGCACCGGTCCGAAACTCTTGTTCAGGCCGGTGATCCGGAGCAGCGGCTCATTCATGCCGAATCCTCAGGCGATGCCGAGCGCGGAGCAGGCGGACTTGACGTCGCCGGAGCAGACGTCACCGGCCTTCACGAAGCCGGAGTCCACCACCTGCTTGACCTCGGTCTTGGTGATCGGTTGCGGTTGCAGCAGCACGGATTTCACGTCCCGCTTGCCCTTCGGGTCCTGGCTCACGGCCTGCGCCAGCGCGTCCGCGGCCGCCTTGTCACCCTTGGCCAGGGCGACGGCGAGTGTGGCCGCGTTCTCCGCTTCCTCCTTGATGGGCTTGAACACGGTCATGTACTGGTCCCCGCGCAGCACCGCCTTGAGCCCGTCGACGGTGGCGTCCTGACCGGTCACCGGCACCTTGCCATTGAGGCCGTTCTTCTTCAGCACCGTGATCACCGCGCCCGCCAAGCCGTCATTGGCGGCGACCACGCCGTCGACCTTGCCGCCATTGCCGGTGAGGATCTGTTCGAAGGTGGTGCCACCCTTCTGGTTGTTCCAGTCGTCGATGGGCTGGCTGCGCACCAGTTTCAGCGCGCCCGAATCGTAGAGCGGCTGCAGTGCCTTCTGCTGGCCCTGATGGAAGAGGGTGGCGTTGTTGTCGGTCGGGGCGCCCTCGATCTCGACGACCTGCGCGCCCGGCCTGTCCTTCAGCGCGGTCGCCAGCCCCTGGCCCTGCAGCTCACCGACCTTCACATTGTCGAAGGACACGTAGTAGTCGGAGGATCCGCCGAGGTTGAGGCGGTCGTAGTCGATGGTCGGGATGCCCGCCTTCTTGGCCTTGGCCGCGACGGCGCTGCCGACCTCGCTGTTGATGGCGGCGATCACCAGGACCTTGACGCCCTTGGCGATCATGCCGTCGGCGAGGGTGGTGAACTTCTGGACGTCGCCCTGCGCGTTCTGGACGTCGGCGTCGAATCCAACCTGGTTCAAGGCATTTCGCAGCAGGGGCTTGTCGAAGGATTCCCAGCGGGCCGAGGTGGCCGTCTCGGGGAGGATGACACCGACCGTCCCGTTTCCCCCGCCGCCGGCGGGAGCGTTGGACGTGGAGGTGTCGGTACTGGAATTGGATCCACAGGCGGTGAGGGTGAGCAGGCCGGACAGAGCCAGCGCGGCGGCGGCGTAACCCCGTCGACGTCCGGACTTCTTCGGCGGGAGCGCGCTTTTCGTCCTCATCAGGGTGACCTTTCAGCAGCGGTCACTGGGTTGCGACCGCACACACGGCATATGTTGTGGGCAACAACATATGCCGTGCGCGGTCACGGAGGGGGACGATTCGCCAAAACTGGCGAGGCCGATCAGGGCAGTAGAATGACCTTTCCACCGGCGTGGCCGTCCATCACGAATGTATGCGCCGCAGCCACTTCCGCCAGCGGGAACGTCCTCGCGATGGCCAGATCAAGCTTGCCCGCCGACAGCAGCGGCAGCAGTTCACGCCAGGCATTGCCGCGGATCTCGGTGCCCGGATCGGCGCCGGGGCCCTGGCCGAGCACCTTGAAACCGTCGGTGGCCGCGCGGCCGAAGGCCACGATGCTCGCGATCCGACCGCGATCGGCGACCAGTTCGAGGGAGACGTCCACCGCCTCGTCGGTGCCGGCCGTGTCGATGGCGGCGTCGATTCCATTGGGGGCCAACGCCTTCACCCGATCGGCGAGACCCGGACCGTAGGCGACGGGTTCGACGCCGTAGGCCCGCAGCCGCTCATGACGACTCGGCGAGGCGGTGCCGATCACCCGGGCGCCGCGCGCGACCGCCAGCTGAGCGGCCAGGGCGCCGACGCTGCCCGCCGCGCCGTGCACCAGCACGGTGTCACCGGGGCCGACCGCGGTGGCGGCGAGCAGATGCACCGCGGTGCCGCCGACACTGAGCACGCCCGCGGCCTGCTTCCAGTCCACGTCGGCGGGCTTGGGCACGACGCGGGAGGCGTTCGCGGTGACCGCGGTGGCGTAACCGCCGCCCACCGTCGCGATGACCTCGTCACCGATCGCGATCGGCCCGGCCGGGCCCACCGCGTCGGGACCGACGGCGGTGACCACCCCGGCCACCTCGAGCCCCAGCCGGATCGGCAGCTTGCTCGGATCGGTGCCGAACGCACCGCTGTAGAGCTTGTAGTCGAAGGGATTCACCCCGGCGGCACGCACCGCGATGGTGACGTCGCCCGGCCCCGGGTCGGGCGCATCGACGTCGATGAGCGACAAGACTTCCGGTCCACCGTAAGCGGTGGCAACGACAGCAGTAGCCATACGGCGATCATACGGAGAACGGACCGCCCGCCCGGGTCTCCCCGGGTAGACGGTCCGTCGTGGGCCGTACGGTCAGAACTTGCTCAGCGGCGACTTGTCCTTCGACCCCGACACCACCTTGTACAGCAGGTACAGGCCGAAGATGACCGCGCTCACCATCAGGATGGGGAACAGGCTCTTGATCAGCGCGCCGAGAATCACGAAAGCGATCCAGACGAGGACGACGACGCCGAGAATCTTCCAGAACATTCCTTGCCTCCTAGTTTCCGAACCGCCGTCCGCGCGATCCGACACCATCCATACTGCGTCGGCCGGCTGAGAAAATCACCAGGTCAGCCGCGATATCCGGGACAGAATCAGGGTTCACCCCGAGGTCGTGCGACCGCCCTCGAACGGTCGATCCGGGGTGCCGGACCCCGCCCCACCTGCGGCGCTGCCGGCCGAGGCCGCCGCGCGCGGCTCTCCCCGGACATCGCGCGCACGCGCGCCCGAAGCGCGACCCCGGGGTCTCACCAGATGCGGGAATGGGGCGCGCCGCCGCGACATCAATGCGGGCGGCAGTGCGGGCGTTCACGAGAGAGCACGGCCCCAGACCACACGGAGTTCTCGTCTCGGACGCGGGCAGTTCTCAGGGACGCGTGCGGAAACGCTCGTCGGCCAGCTCGGTGAGCGCCTGAGCCCACCCGTCGAGCCGATCAGCGGCATCGCGCAGCCCGACCATGGCCCAGCCGAGATCATCGGCCACCGCGGCGCTTTCGGGCACGGCCAGCACCCGGGCGGCCGCCTCGACCATGCCCTCGAACTCGACCACGCCACCGTCGAGACGGACCGAAACTGCCCGAACATGCTCACCCAGAGGCGAATTCGACCCCAGCGCACCGGCGGCCTGCTCCATGGCGACCACATCCTGCGCGAGGGCGTGCAGAGCGGCGGCACCCGACGCGGCGGTCTCGAGCGTGTCGTCGAGATCATCCGCCGGCAGTCGCCCGGACCGCGCGATCTGCGCGTACAACCCGTGCAACGCCCGCTCCGCCCGCACCAACCGCGCGATCGAAGCCCGCGCCGCCGACCGGATCGGCGGCAACTTCCGCGGCACGAACGCCGCCTGCGGCAAGGGCTCCCGCCGCCGGTCCAGATACCGCCCCGCCGTCCCCG
>NZ_JBHWHH010000307.1:0-3960 GCF_042732555.1 Nocardia sp. NPDC059764 | reverse complement strand
TGTTCCACCCTAC
Source organism: Nocardia sp. NPDC059764 (assembly GCF_042732555.1). Taxonomy (NCBI): domain Bacteria; kingdom Bacillati; phylum Actinomycetota; class Actinomycetes; order Mycobacteriales; family Nocardiaceae; genus Nocardia; species Nocardia sp. NPDC059764. Next base: position 3,947 of record NZ_JBHWHH010000307.1, on the reverse strand, counting down.
GCGGGAATCCGCGATTGTACCATGTCTGGTGGGCTGGGTTATTTGTATAAGCCACCGGGGGTGGGGCGCACGGGTTTTCCCGTGCGCCCCATTCTCATTCCTGGGTAGCGGGCAGCCGGTCGAGGAAGTCCGCGATGAGCGGGGCGATCTCGGCTACATGCGTCTCCAGCGCGAAGTGGCCGGTGTCGAACAGGTGCAGTTCGGCCTCGGGAACGTCCGCGAGATAGGCGTGGGCGCCGGGGGCGGGGAAGAACATGTCGTTCGCACCCCAGGTGATGAGGGTCGGGGGAGTGTACTTGCGCAGCCACGCTTGCCATTCGGGGTAGCGGGCCACATTCGACTTGTAGTCGTAGGCCAGGGCCAGCTGTGCTTCCTTGCGGCCGGGGAGGTCCAGGTAGTGCTGGTCCAGGGTCCAGGCGTCGGGGTTCAGCAGGCTCGGATCGGGGACGCCGCCCTCGTACTGGCCGCGGGTGCCCTCGAGGGTGAACAGGCCGAGGATGACCTCCTCGTCACCCTCGTGATCGGGCCGCAGCGCGACGAAACCCTGTGCGGCCTCGGACAATCCGGCCTCGTAGGCATTGCCGTTCTGGACCACGAGCCCGGCGATCCACTCCGGGTGGCGGGCGGCCAGGCGCAGGCCGACCGGCGCGCCGAAGTCGAAGATGTACATGGCGAACCGGGTCAGGCCCAGCCCCCGCACGAATCCCTCGGTGATGTCGGCCAACCGATCGAAGGTGTAGTCGAAATCCGCCGGCGCCACGGTGTTCCCGAAACCCGGGTAGTCGGGCGCGATCAGCCGATAGCGGCCGCCGAGCACGTCCAGGAGCCGGCGGAACTGGTGCGAGGCGGTGGGAAAACCGTGCAGTAGCAGCAGGACCGGGGCATCGGCGCGGGTGGGGACCGATTCGCGGTAGAACACGTCGACGCCGTCCACCTCGAGGTGACGGTGCTGGACCCGGGGCAGTTCGCTCATAGCTAGGTCAACCGGGGGACGCACCGAATATTTCTCGCATTCACCGAAATTGCCCGGCCACGACCGATGATTTCCGGGCGGACCCCGCGTCCTACCTGTCGGGTGCCGCCGCACCCGCCACACCGACCGAGGAGGAACCCATGCCCGCACTGAACCCATACCTGGTCTTCAACGGCAATGCCGAGGAGGCGATCACCTTCTACCAGTCCGTCTTCGGCGGCGAGGCCACCATCGTCCGCTTCGGTGACATGGGCGGCGACACCCCCGGCGACCTGCCCCCGGAGATCGCCAACCGGGTCGCCAACGCGCAGCTGCCGCTGAGCGCCACCAATATCCTCATGGTGTCCGACACCCCGCCCGGCAACGACATCGACAACTCCAACCCCGGCTTCGCCGTCCAGGTCGAGGTGGAGTCCGCGGCCGAGGCCGAGCGCCTGTTCAACGAGTTCGCCCCCGGCGGCACCGTCACCATGCCGCTCGGCAAGGTCGAGTGGGCCGAGGCCTTCGCCATGGTCACCGACAAGTTCTCGGTGCCGTGGATGATCAACTACACCGGTTCCGCCACCATGTGACGACGTCACCGGATCGTCATTTCTCGCGCGGGTTCGCGCGGCGGTTCCCCCAGTAGGGTCGGTTTCGTGGCCGATCGCGAAGTACGAATCGCCGGCGGCATCGTCGCGGGCCTGGTCACGCTGGGCGTGGCCGAAGCGGTGTCGGTGCTGATCAGTCCCGACAGCACCCCCTTGCAGGCCGTCGGGGCGTGGGTCGTGGACCATACGCCGGACGGGTTCCGGGAATGGGTGATCGGGCTGGTCGGCACCAATGACAAACTGCTGTTGTTCGTGTCGATGGGCGTGGCGGCCGTCGTGCTGGCGGCCGTCGCCGGACTCGCCGAGCGGGCCCGGCGGCCCTGGGGATCGATCCTGTTCGGGGTCTTCGGGCTGCTCGCCCTGCTGGCCGCGGTGGGACGTCCGGCCGCCGCCTGGACCTGGGCGATACCCGCGCTGCTCGGCACCGCGACCGGGATTCTCGTGCTGCGCAGCCTGATTCGCCGACTCGATGAGTCCGCGGAACGCGCCGACGAGACACCGGCCACCGCGGAGTCCATCGAAGAACAAACCACGCAACGGCGGCAGGTGATGCGCTGGCTCGCCATCACCGGAGCCGTGGCGGTCGCCGGTGGCGTGGCCGGACGGATCGTCGGGCTGCGGTCGCGGGACGTCTCCGCCGAGCGGGCCGACGTCGAGTTGCCCACGCCGACCAGCGTCGAGCCGCCGCTCGATCCGGGCGCGGACCTGAAACTGCCGGGCCTCACGCCCTACCTCACCTCGAACTCCAGCTTCTACCGCATCGACACCGCACTCACCGTCCCGCAGGTCAGCAAGGACGACTGGTCCCTGCGCATCCACGGCATGGTCGATCGCGAGATCCGGTTGAGCTACGCCGATCTCGCCGCGCGCACCCCCATCGAGCGGCTGGTCACCCTGACCTGCGTATCCAATCCGGTCGGCGGCGAACTGATCGGCAATGCCCGCTGGCTCGGCTACCGGCTCGACGAACTCGTCGCCAAGGCCGGGCCGCACCCCGACGCCGACATGGTGCTCTCCCGCAGCATCGACGGCTTCACCGCGGGCAGCCCCCTCGCCGTGCTCACCGACGGCCGCGACGCCCTGCTGGCCGTCGGCATGAACGGTGAACCGCTGCCCACCGCGCACGGCTATCCCGCGCGGCTGGTGGTGCCGGGCCTGTACGGGTACGTGTCGGCCACCAAATGGGTGACCGAACTCGAGATCACCAGATTCGATCGCGCGGAAGCGTTCTGGACCAAACGCGGCTGGTCGGCATACGGCCCCATCAAGACCGAATGCCGCATCGACACCCCGCGCGGCCGCACCCTCGCGCCCGGCAAGGTCACCATCGCGGGGGTGGCGTGGGCGCAGCATCGCGGCATCCGCGGCGTGGAAGTCCGTATCGACCAAGGGGACTGGCAGCCCGCGCGCCTGGCGACCGCCCCCTCCATCGACACCTGGGTGCAGTGGGCCTTCGACTGGGACGCGCCCGCGGGCAGCGGCGTGCACACCGTGTGGGCGCGCGCCACCGACGGCACGGGGGAGACCCAGACCGAGCGGCGACAGGACGTCGTGCCCGACGGCGCGACCGGATATCCCTCGCTGACAGTGCGAATCGGCTGACGAACACGCCGGTCGAGCGCGGGCGACAGTTCCGAATAGCCGTTTTGCCCGCGGCCGCCGTCTAGGATCGGCGCGGCAGTCGTCGCCCAGTCCGACCGGTTCAGGGAGCATCCCTCGACGGAACAGAGGAAGCGCATGACCGGAATACTCGAATGGGCGCGGGCGGAGAACCTGCAGCCCGCACCGATCACGCTCGACATCTGGAAGCAGTTGCCGCCCGACTTCTGCCGGCTGGTCGAGGTGGTCAACGGGGATGTGGTGCGGGCCGATACGCCCGCGCTGCCATACCGCAATGCCACCCGGCGGCTGGCCGCCATGCTGGAATCCGGGGCCGAGCGGCATATGAGCCGGTACAACGACGGCTGGCTCTATGTCGGTGTCGACCAGGACGTGCTGCTGTGGGAATCGCCGCGGCTCACCGTCCGCCGCCCCGACATCATCCTGTTCTCCTGCGCCCCCGCCGATGTCGGGCCGCTGCAGGCCGCGCGGGTGAAGATCGCCGTCGAGGTGGTGTCCCCGGCCACCGAACGGGTCGACGCCGCCGACAAGATGGCCGAGTACGCGCTGGCCGGAATCCCGTGGTACTGGCTGGTGTACATGGATCGGGACCGGGTGAAGGCGATTCAGACCCACGTCCTGGTGCTGGGGCACTACCGGCCGCTGCGCCGCCTCACCGCGCACATCGGGGAGACGCTGATCGACATGCCCATCGAGATCGGGATCGATTGGACGCGGCTGATCGGGCTGCTGCTCTGAGGGAATCCGCCCTCCGAAAACGACGC
>NZ_JBHWHH010000306.1:0-3975 GCF_042732555.1 Nocardia sp. NPDC059764 | reverse complement strand
CTCGGCCTATGCCCCGCTGTCGCCGGACAGCGGGGCACGAGAACATCAAGCGGAGATGCTGGCCTTCTCGAGGATCTCGCGCGCCAGGGCGGCGGTCTCGGACGGGGTCTTGCCGACCTTCACGCCCGCGGCCTCGAGGGCGTCCTTCTTGGCCTGGGCGGTACCGGCGGAGCCGGAGACGATGGCGCCGGCGTGGCCCATGGTCTTGCCCTCGGGGGCGGTGAAGCCCGCGACGTAGCCGACGACCGGCTTGGTGACGTTGGCCTGGATGTAGGCCGCGGCCCGCTCCTCGGCGTCGCCGCCGATTTCGCCGATCATGACGATGAGCTTGGTCTCCGGGTCCTTCTCGAACGCCTCGATGGCGTCGATGTGGGTGGTGCCGATGACCGGGTCGCCGCCGATGCCGATGGCGGTGGAAAAACCGAAGTCCCGCAGCTCGTACATCATCTGGTAGGTCAGGGTGCCCGACTTGGAGACCAGACCGATCGGGCCCTTGCCCGCGATGTTGGCCGGGGTGATGCCGACCAGCGACTCACCCGGGGTGATGATGCCGGGGCAGTTCGGGCCGATGATGCGGGTCTTCTGACCCTTCTCCACGTTGTAGGCCCACGCGTACGCGGTGTCCTGCACCGGGATGCCCTCGGTGATGACCACGAGCAGCGGGATCTCCGCGTCGATGGCCTCGATGATGGCGTCCTTCGAGAAGGCCGGGGGAACGAACGCGATGGAGGTGTCGGCGCCGGTCTTCTCCATGGCCTCGGCCACGGAAGCGAACACGGGGAGCTCGACGGTGTTGCCGTCCTTGTCCACGTGCGACACGGTGGTGCCGGCCTTGCGGGCGTTGACACCGCCGACCACGTTGGTGCCCGCCTTCAGCATCAGAGCGGTGTGCTTGGTGCCCTCACCGCCGGTGATGCCCTGGACGATGACCTTGTTGTCCTTGTTCAGGAAGATAGACATGTGGGTTCGTGTCCTTACTTGGCGGCGGCCAGTTCGGCGGCCTTGTCGGCGCCTTCGTCCATGGTCTGAGCGAGAGTCACCAGCGGGTGGTTGAAGTCGGCGAGGATCTTGCGACCCTCCTCGACCTTGTTGCCGTCGAGGCGCACGACCAGCGGCTTGTTGGCCTCGTCGCCCAGGGTGTTCAGCGCGCCGACGATGCCGTTCGCGACCGCGTCACAGGCGGTGATGCCACCGAAGACGTTCACGAACACGGACTTGACCTGGGCGTCACCCAGGATGACATCGAGGCCGGCGGCCATGACGGCAGCCGAGGCGCCGCCACCGATGTCGAGGAAGTTGGCCGGCTTCACGCCGCCGTGGTTCTCACCGGCGTACGCGACGACGTCGAGGGTCGACATGACCAGACCCGCGCCGTTGCCGATGATGCCGACCTCACCGTCGAGCTTGACGTAGTTGAGGTCGTTCTCCTTGGCCTTGAGCTCCAGCGGATCGGTGGCGTCGATGTCCGCGAACTCGGCGTGGTCGGCGTGGCGGAACTCGGCGTTCTCGTCCAGGGTGACCTTGCCGTCGAGGGCCAGGATCTCGTCGTTGGGGGTGCGCACCAGCGGGTTGACCTCGACCAGGGTGGCGTCTTCCTTGATGAAGACTTCCCACAGCTTCTGGATGGTGACCGCCGCGGCATCCAGGATGTCGGCCGGCAGGTGACCCTGCTCGGCAATGCTGCGCGCGAAGGCCAGGTCCACGCCCTTGACCGCGTCGACCGGCACCTTGGCCAGACGATCCGGCTTGGTGGCGGCGACCTCTTCGATCTCCATGCCGCCCTCGACCGAGCACATGGCCAGGTAGGTGCGGTTGGAGCGGTCCAGCAGGAAGGAGATGTAGTACTCCGCCGCGATGTCCTTGGCCTCGGCGACCAGGACCTTCTTGGTGATGTGGCCCTTGATGTCCAGGCCCAGGATGTTGGTCGCGTGGGTGAAGGCGTCGTCCGGGGTGGCGGCGTACTTCACGCCACCGGCCTTGCCGCGGCCACCGACTTTGACCTGCGACTTGATCATTACCGGCTTGCCGATTTCCTCGGCGATCGCACGTGCGTCCTCGGCCGAGTCCGTGACGCGGCCCTCCGACGAAGGCACTCCGTGCTTCACGAAGAGTTCCTTCGCCTGATATTCGAAGAGATCCATGTACTCACCGTCTCGTCTGCGTTGTTGTGACAACGTCTTGGTTGGCGGCCCGTCGTCGGAGGCGGGTCGGCTCGGACTCTAATCAGTCACATGGAGCGGAAATCAGCCGCATACAGCCTAAGTGGCGCAGGTCACGGGATTGTCTCCGGGAGCGGAAAACCCCTCGTCAATGCTACTGACGGGTAGCTTGTTGACCCGGCGCCAGGTGGAGCCCGCGAATCCCGGAGAGTGACACTGGCTACTACGTGACGTAGTTGACAAACCTCACGCGGTTACCCAGGGCACAGTGAGCACATTCCGGATAAGCGAGTGATGAATGTCACAGCAGTGTGTCGAAGCAGCCCCATCGCTTGCTGAGCCGCAATCGTTTCGTTACCGTCGTTGCGGTCGATGTCACAACCCGGTCACGGACAGGAGGACGGCAGGCTTTGAGCGACAGCTCGTTCCCTTCGCAGCACCGGCCCCGCCGCGGCCACCGCTATCGCGAGGACGCGGATCATTCCGGCGGCGCAACGACATTCGATTCTCCCGTCAGTACCCACAGCGCGGTCGCCCACGGCGAGTGGGACGCGACCCAGGCCTGGAACGGCGGCGCCCAGTGGGAGCAGCCCGCCCAGCCGTGGGAGCAGCCCGCGCAGCAGTGGAACCAGCAGGCCCAGTGGGATCCGCAGGCGCAGTGGCCGTCCGACGCCGACTGGAACAGCGACACGCAGTGGGGTGGTGAGCCCCAGCAACAGTGGGACGAAGCCCCGCAGTGGCAGCAGGCCGAATCCGACGACTGGCAGGCCGAGCCGAACTGGGACTACAACGCCCAGACCACGGTGAACGGCTGGGCCGCACCGAATCCCACCGATTGGGCGCCGCAGTCGCGGACCAACTGGGATCCGACCGCGGACCCGACCCCCTCCGACAACTACCGGCCGGTCTACACCTTCAAGACCGCGTCCGGCGAGAAGCTCCAGTTCTCCGGCGACGGCGCCCGCGTCGATCACGGTGCCTTCGACGACTATTCGGACGAGGACGAGCGTCCCACCCGGTCCGGCGGCAAGCGCCGCGCCGGCGGCTCGCATCGCCTACCCGCCCCGCCCACCGCGCTCAAGGGTCGCGCCGCGGTGGTGGCGGTCGCGGCCGGCGCCGTCGTGGCCGCGGGCCAGGCCACCATCGAGTCCTCGGCCAACAGCGACACCAGCAATGTCGACTACCAGGCCGCCTCGCAGGTCAAGGAGGTCGCCGCGACCTCCGTGGTCGGCGGTTCCGACACCACCGCGGGCTCCCCGCAGGTGCTGAACCCGAACGCGCCCGCGAACCTGGACCAGTTCAACGACATTCTGGCCAAGGGCAAGCAGTTCGCCGCCGACATGGCCAACCAGGAGGCGTCGAAGTATCGGCCGCTGTGGACCAAGTTCACCGCCGCGGGCACCTTCACCTCCGGCTTCGGCATCCGCTGGGGCGTCGCCCACCAGGGTGTGGACATCGCCGCCCCGATCGGCACCCCGATCTACGCGGTCGCCGACGGCACCGTGCTCGAGGCCGGTCCCGCATCGGGATTCGGCATGTGGGTCCGGCTGCTGCACGACGACGGCACGGTCACCATCTACGGCCACATCGACACCGCGACCGTCTCCCAGGGCCAGCGCGTGCTCGCGGGCGACCAGATCGCCACGGTCGGCAACCGCGGGTTCTCCACCGGCCCGCACTGCCACTTCGAGGTCTGGCTCAACGGTGTCGACAAGATCGACCCGCTGCCCTGGCTGGCCTCCCGCGGCATCTCCCTGGGCCCCGAGCGGGACTGACAGCCCCCCGAAACACCGAGAAAAGGCGCGTCCCGCGGGAC
>NZ_JBHWHH010000305.1:0-4103 GCF_042732555.1 Nocardia sp. NPDC059764 | reverse complement strand
ACGTTCGCGGGCGTCCGCCTCGCGAACTCACCATGGGAGTGGATGCACAATGCACCACATCACTGACAATGTGAGTCATTTTGCGCCTGTCGGCATCGTCCGAATTTGGTCATGCTGGTGACGGATACCACATGCCACGACAAAGGAGTCTGAATGTCCGCCTCGTCAGCGACCGCACCCACCGAGCATCTCGACGTGCTGATCATCGGCGCCGGCGTTTCCGGCATCGGCGCGGCCTATTACCTGCGTCAACGCCTGCCGGGCAAGACCTTCGCCATCCTCGAGGCACGTGACGACCTCGGCGGCACCTGGGATCTGTTCCGGTACCCGGGAATTCGGTCCGACTCGGACCTGCACACCTTCGGCTACGCATTCAAGCCGTGGGAGAACCGCGAGTCCATCGCGGGCGGCCCGGCGATCCTTTCATACCTGCGCGAAACCGCCGACCAGTACGGGATCGGCAGCCACATCCGCTTCCATCGCCGGGTGCTCGGCGCGTCGTGGTCGAGTGAGACCGCGCGATGGCTGGTCGAGGTCGAGAACACCGGCACCGGACAGTGTGACCTGATCAGCTGCTCGTGGCTGTTCAGCTGCGCCGGGTACTACCGCTACGACGAGGGATTCACCCCGCGATTCCCGGGTTCGGAGCGCTTCACCGGTCAGGTGGTGCACCCGCAGCACTGGCCGCGCGACCTCGACTACCAGGGCAAGAAGGTCGTCATCATCGGCAGCGGCGCGACCGCGGTCACCTTGGTGCCAGCGCTCGCCGAGACCGCCGGGCACGTCACCATGCTGCAGCGCTCGCCCACCTACGTGGTGCCGGTGCCGTCGCAGGACAAGATCGCCAACGCGCTGCGCGCGGTCCTGGGCAGCCGGCGCGGATACGCGCTTACCCGGCGGCGCTACGTCGCGCAGCAGCGGTTCGTGTACCGGTTCTGCCAGCGCTTCCCGCAGGCCGCGCGACGAGTGATCCGCGGACTCAATGCCCGCCGGCTGCCCCGAGACTTCCCGGTCGACACCCATTTCAATCCCACCTACAACCCGTGGGATCAGCGGTTGTGCGCCGTGCCGGATTCGGATCTGTTCAAGTCCATCTCATCCGGCGCAGCCTCGGTGGTCACCGATCGCATCGACACCTTCACCGAGAACGGCATCGCCCTGGCCTCCGGACAGCACCTCGAGGCCGACATCATCGTCACCGCGACCGGCCTGAACATGTGCGTCTTCGGCGATATCGAACTCACCGTGGACGGCGAAGCCGTGTCCTGGCCGGACACCACCGCCTACAAGGGCTGCATGCTCAGCGACATCCCGAACTTCTCATTCATGGTGGGCTACACCAATTCCTCCTGGACGCTGAAGGTCAGCCCGGTGTGCGAATTCCTGTGCCGCATCCTCGAGCGGATGGGCACCGGCGGACACGACATCTGCTATCCGCACGCAGCCGACCAGGCCATGCCGACCCGGCCCCTGCTCGACTTCTCCGCCGGATACGTGCAGCGCTCGCTGCACCTGCTGCCCCGCCAGGGCCCCACCGCGCCGTGGACCATGGCGATGGACTACCTCAGCGATGTGAAGACCTTGAGCTCCGACCCGTTCCAGGATCGGCAGCTGCGCTTCACCGAGGCCGGCCGGTCGATCCGCCCGTCCGCGACCGGACAGACGGTGTCCGCATGAGCCCCGATCACGGTGCGCCCGAACAGGATCGATTCGCCACCACAGCCGCCGGGGTCGACATCTGCTATCGCGAATCCGGCGATCCCGACGGTGAGCCGTTGCTGTTGATCGCCGGCCTAGGACTCGATCTGACCTCCTGGCCGGCGGGAATGGTCGACGGCTTCGCCGAGCGCGGATTCCGGGTCATCCGCCTGGACAATCGCGACGTGGGCCGCTCCACGCATATCGACACTCGCCCGCCGACCCGGGCGGCGCTGACCATCCGGGCGGCCCCGGCACGCAATTACGACCTCACCGACATGGCCCGAGACACCGTGGGACTGCTCGATCACCTCGCGATCTCGCGTGTCCACCTGGTCGGCATGTCCATGGGCGGGATGATCGCGCAGACCGTCGCCGCCTGGAATCCCACCCGGGTGACGTCGCTGACCTCGATCTTCTCCACCACCGGCAGCCTGCGAGTCGGACAGCTCGCTCCCTCGACGATGCTGCGGCTGCTGAAGCGGCCGCCGCGCACCCGGGCCGAGTCGGTCGAACAGCACCTGGCGCTGGTGCGCCATATCGGCTCGCCGGAATTCCCCCTCGACCCGGCCGTCGAAAGGTCCTACGCCGCCGGCGCCTGGGACCGCGGCGACGGCGCGCGAGCCCACCACGGGGTATCACGTCAGATGGGCGCGATCGTGAAATCCGGGGACCGCACGCCCGAACTGCGACGCATCACCGCGCCCACGCTCGTCATCCACGGCGACGTCGATCGCATGGTGCATCCCAGTGGTGGCCGCGCGACCGCTGCGGCCGTACCGTATTCGCGCCACGTCACTGTCGCGGGCATGCGCCATCACCTCGCGCCGGGCCTCGCGGACCGCTTGGTCGCTCACGCGGCGGATCACGCCGCCACGGCGAGCGGGTAGATCACACGGGTCCGGCGGATTGGCGAATCACGCGGGCATGGCGGCCGGATGAATCTCGCGGGCAGCACAACCGGGTGAATCACGCCCGCGCGCCGCGCCAGCGCACCACATCCAACGCGACCGCGACGTCGATGCTGTTGTCGCGCAAGGGACGCGGCAGTAGCCGGTCGGCCTGCGCGAGTCGCCGCAGCACGGTGTTGCGGTGGGTGAACAGGCGCTGCGCGGCGCGCACGGCATTGCACTGCTCCTCGACGAACGCCGACACCACCGCGCGCACCTCCGGGGCGGCGGTGGCCAGATCGCCCAGGGTCTGGCGGACGAAGCGGTCCGCACCGTCGAGGTCCTCGGTGATCAAGGCGACCACCGCGACCTCCCGGTAGGTGGCGATGCGCCGACTCGATTCGATGCGGGCCAGCATCCGCTGTGTGGTGAGCGCGTCGAAGTGGCTGCGGCGGAAGCCCTCCAGTCCGTGTTCGGGCGCTCCGAGCGCGACCCGCACGCCGGGCAGCGCGTCCACCGCGGCCGCCGCGGCGTCGGCGTCCGGGCTGCCCGGCACCCAGACCCAGCGGGTCGCCGAGCCGGCCACCACACTCAGCCGTCGCATCGCGCCCGCGCTCCGGGCCAGCCCCTCGGCGACCGAATCCAGTTGCCCGGCATCGGAATCCGGTGCGTCACTCCACACCACCGCGGCGGTGTGCACACCCTCGAACCGGTAGCCCAGGATCGATTCGGCATGGGCGCGGGCGATGGGCGCGCCGTCGAGGAGCAGCGCGACCATCGCACGCCGCTCGGCGTGCGTGCCCTGGGTCAGCTCGGCGCGCTCGGCGCGCATCTGCTCGCCGACCGCGGAGACGGTCGCGTCCACGAACGCCGAGATCGACCGCGACGACACCTCCAGCAATTCACGCAGTTCGCCGGCGTCCGAGGTCAGTTCGAACGCGATCGCCATCCACTGCCGCCACGCGACCTCCTGACCCACCCGGTAGGCGTCGAGCATCGATTCGTTGAGCCCGCGCCGCACCAGATCACGGGCCACCGTGAGGGGTTCCTCCCCCAGGTTCGCCGCCACCGCGACACCGGGATCACGCACATTGGCCGCCGCCCAGTGCAGCATGTTCGCGCGGTTCGTCCGTCGAATCCCTTCGCGCAGGACCGGATCCGCGGCCACCGGCCCCATATTGGGAGCCTTCAGCACAGCTTCGTCGACTTCGTCGAACGATTCGCGCGGCGCCGCCAGGGACAGCTCGGCGCCGCGCCGGATCAGCTCACGCACCGGCTCTGACGGTCGCTCCCAGCCCATTTCGGACGCCCTCCGAATGTTGTGCACAGTGAATCGGAAGATGTCAACTATAGAGCACTGTGCCTCGCTCGGATCGATGCCTGACTCGAGTGAGGTGACGGCGGCATCAGTCGCGGCCGCTGCGGGTGTAGATGCCGACCAGCCAGCCGACCGCGAACATCACCAACAGGATCAGCCGCCCCGACGGCACACGGTCGGCATTCGCCCATCGCAAC
>NZ_JBHWHH010000304.1:0-4168 GCF_042732555.1 Nocardia sp. NPDC059764 | reverse complement strand
GCCGGGGCGGCGGGCTCGGCCGCGGGGGCCGGGGCGGCAGCCAGCGCCGAATCGGCCGGAGCCGCAGGCGCTTCCGGCGCCGGGGTGGCAGCCGGAGCGGCGGCGCCCGGAGCTTTCGGGCCGGGGCGCTTCAGACCCGACTTCATGGCCAGACCCTTGGGGGCGATGGACGGCTTGGCCTCCGCGGCCGGGGCAGCGGTCTCGGTCGCGGCCGCCTCGGCGGCCGGAGCCGGAGCGGCGGCCGCGGGCGCCTGGGCGGGAGCGGCCTCGGCGGCGGGCTTGGCACCCGGAGCCTTGGCGGCGCCCTTCATCTGCAGACCCTTGCCACCGGGAGCCTTCAGGCCACCCTTCATGGCGAGCCCGCCCGGCTTCGCGGCCGGAGCCTCCGGAGCGGCGGCCTCGGCGGGAGCCGCAGCGGCGGAAGCGGTTTCGGCCTTCGCGCCGGGCGCCTTGGCGGCACCCTTCATGGCCAGACCCTTGCCGCCGGGGGCCTTCAGGCCGCCCTTCATGGCGAGACCCTTGGCCGGAGCCGGGGCGGCGGTCTCCTCGGCCGCCGGAGCGGCCTCGGCGGCCGGAGCCTCGGTCTTCGCGCCCGGAGCCTTGAGCCCGCCCTTCATGGCCAGGCCCTTACCGCCGCCCGGCGGCTTCAGGCCACCCTTCATACCCAGTCCGCCACCGGCCGGAGCGGCCTTCGGGGCGGCCTCGGCGGGGGCTTCGGCGACCGCGACCGCGGCCTTGACCGGCTCCGGAGTGGGCTCCGGCTCGGGCGCGGCCTTGGGCTGCTGGACGACCTTCAGGTTCTCGGTCAGGGTCGCGGCGTCCACGCGGTTGATGGACTGCAGCATGAGCTGCGCGACATCGACGACCTCGACGCCCTGGCCGACCTCGCCGCCGTCCTTGCGGGCGGTGACGCCGTCGGTCAGCATGACGCGGCAGAACGGGCAGCCGGTGGCGATCATGGACGGCTCGTTGCCGCCCTTCAAGGTGTCCAGCGCCTCGTCGACCCGGTCGATATTGATGCGCTTGCCGAGCTGCTCCTCCATCCACATGCGCGCGCCACCGGCGCCACAGCACATGGAACGTTCGGCGTGACGCGGCATTTCGACCAGGGTCGAGCCCGAGGCCTCCATGAGCTCACGCGGCGCGTTGTAGATCTTGTTGTGCCGGCCCAGGTAGCAAGGGTCGTGGTAGGTCACGTTCTGCGCGACCGGCGACACCGGCACCAGCTGCTTGCCGCGGACGAGGCGGTTCAGCAGCTGGGTGTGGTGCACGACCTCGTAGGTGCCGCCCACCTGCGGGTACTCGTTGTTGAGTGCGTTGAAGCAGTGCGCACAGGTGACGACGATCTTCTTCTTGGCCTGCTCGACACCCTCGAACACCGAGTTCAGCAGTTCGATGTTCTGCATGGCCAGCTGCTGGAACAGGAACTCGTTGCCCGCGCGGCGAGCCGAGTCGCCGGTGCAGGTCTCCTCCTGGCCGAGCACCATGAACTTGGTGCCCGCGGTGGCCAGCAGCTCGGCGACGGCCTTGGTGGTCTTCTTGGCGCGGTCCTCGTAGGCGCCGGCGCAACCGACCCAGAACAGGTATTCGTAGCCGTCGAAGCTGTCGGCGTCCTTACCGAAGACCGGAACCTCGAAGTCGACCTCGGAGATCCAGTTCAGGCGGTCCTTGGAGTTCTGGCCCCAGGGGTTGCCCTTGTTCTCCAGGTTCTTGAACAGACCGGCCAGCTCGGAAGGGAACTCCGACTCGATCAGCACCTGGTAGCGGCGCATGTCGATGATGTGGTCGACGTGCTCGATATCCACCGGGCACTGCTCGACGCAGGCGCCGCAGGTGGTGCAGGACCACAGCACCTCGGGATCGATGATGCCGTTGACGTCCTCGCCGCCGACCAGCGGACGCTCCGCCTCGGCGCGGGCCGCCTCCGAGATCTGCGCCAGCGCGCGCTCGTTCGGCTTGCCCTCGGCGTCGACCAGACCGATCTCGTCGCCGCCCATGTCCTTGCGGCCACCGGCCAGCAGGTACGGGGCCTTGGCGTAACCGTGGTCGCGCAGCGACATGATCAGCAGCTTCGGCGAGAGCGGCTTGCCCGTGTTCCAGGCCGGGCACTGCGACTGGCAGCGGCCACACTCGGTACAGGTGGTGACGTCGAGGATGTCCTTCCAGGAGAAGTCCTCGAACTTGCCGACACCGAAGGTGTCGTTGTCCGGATCGGCGGTCTCCATCTCGATCGCCTTGCCGTTCGACATCATCGGCTTGGCCGCGCCGAGGGCGACGTCGCCGTCGTTCTCACGCTTGAAGTAGATGTTCGGGAACGCCGCGAAACGGTGCCAGGCGACACCCCAGGTGACATTGCGGCCGACCAGCAGCAGGAAGGTCGCACCGGAGATCAGCTTGATGAACGCGAAGACCGACACCATGGCGATCGACTCGGGCAGCAGCTTGGCGACCTGCTCGGTGAAGAAGTCGCTCCAGGTGTGGGATTCGTGGTAGGTCGCGATCTTGCCGGCCTTCACGAACACCATGCCCAGGCCCTCGACGAGGACGATGGATTCGATCACATAGGCGGGCGCGAACTTCGAACCGCTGAAGCGCGACAGCCGCGCCGGGACGCGCGGGTGGTTCAGCTGGCGGATCACGATCAGCACGATGATGCCGATCACGGTTCCGATGCCGAGGAATTCGTCCACCAGGTGGTAGATGCCCCAGGAACCGATGATGGGCCAATGGAATTCGGGGTCGAAGGTCTGACCGTAGGCCTCGAACCACAGGATGAACCCGGCGAGGAAGCCGATCATGACCAGCCAGTGCGCCCAGCCGACCGTGCGGAACTTGTTCATGCGCGTGTGCGCGAGGAACTCCACGAACATGGTCTTGAAGCGTGGGAAGAACGGCCGCCAGCGATCGGGCGCGGACTGCCCGACCATGACGGTGCGCACGATATTTCGTGTGCCTCCGATGAACGATGCCCAACAGAAGACTGTGAACACCGCCCCAATCGTGCCCAGTGTCACTGTCAGGGCATTCATGTCGCGACCTCTCTTACGGTTCTACGAGCGTTTCGCGAGGCAGCCTGGTACGCCTCGAGTTGCTCGTATCCTAATGGACGGTAAGTTACCCGCCGGTAACTTGGTTGTCCAGGGTTTCCCACACCGTAAATCCCGGCAAATCACGCCCTTAACCAAGGGCAGGCTTACTTCCAAACATGGTGGCGTGCAGAAAGAAACCGATCTCGCAAATCGTAATGTGATCGACTAGGCTCACGCTGTCCGACAGCTGTGCGCGTCTTCACATGCTCGGGGAGGACTCGTCCTAGCGCGTAGAGGCATGGCCCGAGGGAAGCCGGGCCTCGCGTGGCGAAGAGCGCACAGCGGATACCTGATGACGGAATGGAAACCAACCCAATGAAGCTTCGCAGTACCACTGCGGCTGCTGCCCTGGTCATCGGCGCAATGACCATCGGGATGACGACCGCCCACGCCGACAACGCTCCCGCACAGCCTGCTGGAATCAACTACTCCACCAAGCTGGTCGACGGCAAGACGATCGTCTCCACCCTGAAGAACGGCACCTTCGAACTCGCGCAGCAGGACGGCGCGACGCCCGAGGACCCGAAGCAGACGGTGGTCAACGTCAAGGACCAGCAGGGCGCGGTCGTGATCTCGTTCCCGCTGTCCTACACCGCGGCGGGCACCCAGATCCCGGTCAAGTCCGAGGTCAAGGAAGACGGCAAGGTGCTCGAGGTCGTTCCGGAGAAGCCGGCCGACTTCAACCCCGGCACCCAGGTGCTGGCCGCCGCGCCGGTCGCCTCCGCCAAGCCGATCGCCTCCTCTGACGAGAACCAGAAGGCGATGAGCTACTTCTCCACCCAGTTCAGCCTCGCGCTGGGCATCGGCAGCTTCGTGGGCACCGCCCTCGGAGCGATCATCGGCTGCGTTGTGACCATCGTCGCCGGCTGCGTGCCGGGTCTGGTCGCGGGCGCCGGCATCGGCGGCATCCTCGGCACCATCGCCGCGGGTGGCCCGACCCTGGTCGCGGCCGGTATCGACCTGCTGAACACCATGCAGGCGCCGGATGGCACCACCAAGTGGGCTCCTGCCGCTCAGCAGCAGCAGGTCACCCCGAACTAGTGACGTCGCCGGGGCATCGCCCCGGCAGGTTCGAACAC